>JABJMI010000397.1 GCA_018659505.1 Planctomicrobium sp. | reverse complement strand
TTCGATATCGCTGTCGGTCAAATCGATATCGGCAACGCTGCCACTGACATGACTGAGCGGATGTCTCAAGGCGTGTTGCAGGCAAACGGCTCAATCGTCAGCGAACCAACCATCAACGTACAACACATTGCCGATGCCGTCGTCTACATGGCTTCACTACCATTAGGAGCCAACGTACAAACCATGACAGTCATGGCAACTGGAATGCCATTCATTGGTAGGGGATAACTAGGTAATGAATCCTCGTGTCTTAATTACGGGAGCGGCTGGATTTATCAGCGGTCATCTCGTTGATAGGTTCAAATCAAGTGGCTGGGAAGCCGTTGGGCTAACACGTACTCAGTCAAAGCATGAACTCTGGCATGATCTTGCTAATCCATTGCCAATTCAGGAAGAATTCGACGTCGTCATTCATGCCGCTGCGAGGTCCAATCCCTGGGGGTCCAAGAAACAGTATCTGGCGGACAATGTGACAGCCACTCAGAATGTCATTGACTATTGCCATCGAAATGGAAGCCCGAAGTTGATCTACCTCTCTTCATCAAGTGTTTACTATCTCGATGACCATCAATTAAACATGAATGAAGAGACTCCGCTACCTGAAAAATTCGTGAACCAATACGCAGCGACCAAACGTGCAGGGGAGTTACTGATTGAGCAATACCAGGGACAATGGTCAATACTAAGACCAAGAGCGGTCTTTGGTCCCGGAGACACCGTTCTGCTTCCAAGAATTTTGCAAGCTGCACGCAAGGGCAAACTTCCATTGTTGACCTGCCCTGATGGTCCCGTCATCGGCGATCTCATCTATATCTCTAATTTAGTTGACTGCATCGAGAAAGTAGCAACAGACACCAGCGTTTCAGGCACGATCAACTTGACGAATGATGAGCCTGTGCCGATTCATGAATTCTTGTTTGATGTTTTCGACCAACTCGAAATTGAACGACCTCGGAAGAAGGTCTCGACAACAACTGCCATGCGTGTCGCTGGCGGTCTCGAACTGTTTCACCGAATTTTCCTTCCACGTATCGAACCAGCGATCACGAAGTTTGGAGTTCATGTCTTCCGGTATTCGAAAACTTTCGATGTCACAAAAATGAAGCAACTGCTGGGACCACCTAAGGTTAATTTGAAAGAGGCAAAACGCTTAACTGTTGATTGGTTTCGCCAGTCTCTCTCGGAGTCACCATGACAATCTGGATTCCGTACATCGGTTACACGTGTACTGTAGGTTACCTGGCATTGCTCTTCGCAAAAGCAGTTCTAAGTCTGCGGTACTTTTACACTCATCAGGAAATCGAAGAAAAAGCCGCAGCGGTCACTGTTCTGCAACCGATCCTTGGCGGAGACCCATACCTGGAGACCGCATTAAGAACGAATCTCAAGACCGCTCCACCCAATGCAAACTTCATATGGTTAATGGACGCTGATGACGACATCGGTAATACCGTTGCCGAAAAGGTCGCGAGTGAATTCCCACAGCAAGTCAAAATTGTAATCTGTCCGCAGTGTCCTCCAGAAGCAAATCCTAAAGTCTGGAAATTACATACAGTCTTGGATTCCGTTGAGACAGAGTTTGTCGCCGTCTTAGATGACGATACGGTATTGGACGCTCATCATCTCAATCGTGCCATCGCAGTTCTCGACGAATGTGATTTGTACACGGGGCTGCCACACTACCTGAGCGGTCAGACCAGATGGAGTTCATTGATTGCCCATTTTGTGAACAACAACAGCATCCTGACTTACCTTTCGCTGTCGGCATGGATTCGTCCTATCACGATCAATGGAATGTTTTATGTGTTGAACACCGAAACACTTCGCCGGTACGGCGGCTTCGAGCCAATCTTAAACGAGCTTTGCGATGACTATGCAATGGCGAAACTCGTTCGCCAACATGAGGGCAAAATCCGACAGGGTGTGTCGTCCCAGACTGTTCAAACGAGCGCCGATAGTGGACGCAGGTATTTTCAGATTATGCATCGTTGGTTTGTCTTCGCCAATGTCCTGGTGCATGACCAATCGATTGGAATTAAGTTCCT
>JABJMI010000620.1 GCA_018659505.1 Planctomicrobium sp. | reverse complement strand
GAAGCTAATGTTTGGTAGTGATAGAGTTCTCACGATGTTGACCTCTTGTCGATGAATTTTGATTCAAAATGATTGACTACTGCAAGTCGACAACCGCTTCGTCGTGGCTGACAAGCCTTGCGTGGACGACGCGATTTGATTGCAAGTTTTTGACTTTGATGATTTGACCGATTTCGCCGGATTGCATTGCTTCCGCTTGCGGGACAACGTATTCCAGGTTTTTATGTCTTGCGATTAAGCGAATAGCGTCACGCGGTCGAACGACAATTTCTTGCGGAACAGTTTTCAGTTCCGGTTGGAGGTCTGATAGGTCGAGCCGTTCACCAACTCGCAAGTTTCGACGTGCGAGGCGTCCATAAACATCAGCTGGTAAAACTTGATCTTGCAGCGACGTCACGAAACTATCAAAGACATACACATTTTCGGAACCAATCAATTCATTACGATTGATCAGTTCTTTGACACGTAATTCTGATTGCTTAACTGAAATTTCAAGCGACACTGATCGAGACGAAATGACATTGCGATCATTCAGTAAACGGACTTCAATAGTTTTCCGTCCGATGGGCTGTTCATCGCTGATCACCACTTCAGGCATGAGTTCCGCGTCGTGATTGACCTCATCAACAAACACGTCTTCTAACGGACGTAGGAAGCGAATTCGGATATCTTCTAGCGGTCTATCGAGATGATGCGAGATTTTGTTTTCAATCTCTTGCTCTACTTGCAACAGCAACTTTTCGGGTGATTGATCGGTCGTAACAATGACCGACTGACTCCCTGACCAACGAACATTCCTAGCATGGACAACGGCAAGCGAAAGTCGAAGTTCCAGGAACGCGCGGGTGAGTCTTTTCTCATCACCTGTTTGCAGGTGACATAAATCAAGGTCAGAGATAGAACGAACTGCGGGCTCGTCTCGTCCAGCGATGACAGCAACATCAGAGAGCCTAACGAGTCCGGGATCGACCTGGATCCTCGTCAGCAATTTGACTGAGATCACTGGCTCCGCTGCGGAGACGATGCCGTTCATTGTTAGTATGTTAAAAACAACTGTCAGCAACAAAAGTTGTTGCCTTAAATACACAGCGTTTAGAAATAATATGTCATGAAATCGCATTGAGATCCCCCCAGATCTACTCGTGATCCTTGTTGTCGACTGCGAAACGTCAAGACGTGAGCTACCTGACGATGTCGGCAGTCGTTGAGAGCATCTCGTCACCGGCTCGAATGGCTCGTGAGTTGATTTCATATGCTCGTTGTGCGGAGATGAGCGAGATCAGTTCCGTGACAACTTCGACATTTGAACCTTCCAGAAAACCCTGTCGAAGTCTGCCGACTCCATCGAGTCCCGGGTTCGAAAGGACTTCATTGCCTGATGCTGGAGTCGCTGCGTAGAGGTTTCCCCCTTCACTGGAGAGACCGGCTGGATTCAAGAACTTTGCGAGTTGAAGCTGTCCCAATTGAATCGCGGACTGCGGTGAACCTTCTAAAACACCGCTGATCGTTCCGTCTTCTGCGATGCTCAATTTGGAAAGGCTAATGCCATCCTGAATTGTGATTCCACCATCGAGCAAGTAACCACCAGCTGTGACCATTTGACCATTATTATCGATGCGAAAGGCTCCATCGCGGGTATAGCGTTGTTCGCCGTTTGGTAATTGCACTTTGAAGAAGCCGTCTCCTTCGATGGCAACATCCAGCGAATTGCTCGTTTGTTCGAGAGTTCCGGTTGAAAAAATCTTCGATGTTCCGTTGGCTCGCACACCGCTTCCGATTTGTAAGCCTGTTGGATCAACCTGCCCGGCTGCGACTTCAGTTCCCGGTTGTTCAAGCGTTGCATACAACAAATCTGCGAAGTCGAGATGAGACCGTTTGAAGCCAGTCGTATTGACGTTGGCAAGGTTGTTCGCCGTATTATCGAGCAACAATTCCTGAGCCTTCATCCCTGTGGCACTTGTGTAAAGTCCGCGTAACATTTTAGCTTCCTCTTTGAAGGTTAATACGTTGTTCCAATGTCTTCATCAGCAATTTCATGGTCCGTGCGGCTGCGTCGTATCTGCGTTGCACAGCGATCATGTCGACAAGTTCTAAAACCGGATGGACGTTCGAACGTTCCAGGTGTCCCGCTGAAACCTGAACGTCTTTGATTTCTTTAGCTGTCAAGTCAGGATCTTGAAAGAGTGTGGTCCCGACGTTGACGAGTTTGTTTTGATCTTCAAACGAGACAACTTCAGTCGCCCCAATTCCGATTCCCCGACCGTAATTCGTCCTTGCGAATCAATTGAGACGACGTTGCCTTCTTCTTTTGTTTCGATGACAATTGGACCACCTTTGCCTTGCACTTCGCGACCGTCCCGGGTCACAAGCTTGCCTTTTTCGTTGACCATGAAGGAGCCATTCCGAGTGTAGATTGGTTGCCCATCCTCCGATTTTAGAACGAAGAAACCTTCCCCCTGGATCGCAAGGTCAAACGGTCGACCCGTCGCTTCGATCAAGCCATCGGTAAAGTCGTTAACGACTTCAACTCCACGAACTCCAGAAGAAGATCTGGATGCAAAGTCTTCCGCCGATTCATCAACGCTATCTTGAAAAGTTCCCTGAACAACTTGAGCGCGACGATAGCCCGGCACCTGGGCATGCGCGAGATTCTTCGCAATCATTTCATGCTGTTGAGCCGCTCCCTGCATCGAGATGGAGGCCCCGTATAGTCCTTGAAGCATGCAGGAATCCTTTCCCGTTGGTGGAAGTTGAAATTTTGGATGAATGTTGTTTGGGACCTGGTGCAGGTCCCATGGTTAATTTGCTATTTATTGAGAGCACATTGGGTTGCCCACAGTTAAGTGGGCAGCTAACCATGCAACAATGAATCTTGCTCGAAGTATCAGTTGCATTCCTCGTGCCATGAATGCTTTCAATCTAAAAAGTATCGTGGTTCACCTTGGCAAACTGTGACGGTTCCCCGACTTGTAGCTTTTCTGAGAGTTGAAACCATTAAGCTAATCACAACGGTTATGCGGAAATTGTTTCCTCGCTATGGGAAACAATTTCCGCGTGCAGATTTCAGATTCTCGGACGCATCGAATTACTGATGCGTTGATCTTCGCAAATACAAGCGATCTCACTCTACTAGCGATTCTATGGTTGCCTCCGCACTTTTTCCCTAACCGTCAAAGTCTGACTGATCGATACAACTGGAATCGATTCTTTGCTGACAGTGCAAGAACAAAGCATGGCAAATTGTCATTCACTTGAATCAAAAGCCAGACAAAACTGAGAAAGACAATGGCGAATCAAAAAGCAGAAACGGAATCAGAGGAACCAGTTCCAAAGTCTGGAATCGGCCTTGTTGGAGCATTCGGATTCTTACTCGTCGCAGCGATTGCTGGGGTCTCTTTACCGATCTTCCTGCCCAATCTTTTCGCGGCTGCGAGCGTGGAAGATTCTCCGCAACCAGAATCGGAAATGAGCCAGCTCAAAAATGGAATGACTTACGTTCCGTTTGGTGAGGTGACTGTCAATCTCGACGAAGGTCGTATGAATCGATACTTGCGAATCAAAATGTCATTGCAAGTGAAAGAAAAAGACAAACCTGAGGTCGAAGAACTTCTGACAAAGAAAGAGTTGATCTTGAAGAACTGGTTGCTAAGTCACCTTTCCGACAAGACGTTGGATGAGATCCGCGGCAAGGCCGGGCAAAATTTATTACGACGTGAACTCAGAACGTATTTCAACTCTGCCATGTTTACCGATGGTCAAGAGCGAATCTTTGACATCTTGTTCGAAGAATTCAATGTGCAGTAGCGCGACCTGTTTAGTCGCAACTTACTAAGCGAGATCCAAGGGTGCCGCTGATCAAGAGACTAGAGATTGAGGAGCAAGGGTGTGTGAATCGAATAGTACACTAGACACTCAGCACTAGACCCTAGATCAAAAATTCACTTCGCTTGAAATGAATCACAATTCCTAATGTGAGCAGTGTGCTCGCTTGTTTAGAAACAAAGACTCATTGGCATTGAACGGAATGTTTGAAAGACTCGACTTCCAGACTCCGCGACAAACGGACGAAAGCTCCAGCCGGATCTTACGTCGCTGGCAAGCTGACATCTGCACTGTCGTTCAAGAGAGATGGGAGACTCTCATCCCAGAACAGCTCAAACTGTCTCCGGTCTCTATCTTCCCAGCGACTGAGCGCAAATTGATGCAGGAATTGCCTGGCGATAGCATGGGAGCACATCTTGAGATCGGCACTGAGCAGATACCGTCATTGTTGACAACTTCCGGTCGACTAAGTCGAACATTAGTCGAAAGCGTCCTGAATATTCAGGGTGAAGACTGGCCGGAATCGAGCAAATTGTCAGCAGGCGAATTGTCGATTTTGGAGATCCTTTACGAGAATTTTAATGACTCCGTCCGAGAGAGTTGGTCAGGGACTGAAATGATTCCGTGTCGTTTCGTCTCAATTCATTCAAAGCCAGGCAGAAGCCGTCTCTTCTCAACTGGCATCGACTTGCTAGTGATAAAATTTCGTGTCGAAACACAATATGGTGAAGAAGAACTTTCGTGGCTGATCCCGAAGCAACAGATCGAAGAACTGATTGCTAAAGAGTTTGATATCCATATTAAGCCAGCCCACGACTCTTTGAAACAAATGACTGAACTGACTGAGAAAATCCCGGCAGAGGTCATAGTCAAACTTGGGTCAGCAGAATTGAAAATGTCGGAAGCGGCTGGACTCGCAGCGGGTGATGTTCTCCTGTTGGATCAATCGATTCGCAAACCGCTCACTGCATTCGTGGCAAACCAACCTAAGTGGAAAGTGAACCCCGTCACAGTTGGCACACGGATTGGTTTTCAAGTCGTCAGCCTCGTCGAAGAATAACTCGCCAGTTCGCCTCAATTACAACAGGTCTCAGAAATGAATGATTCCATTCCAGAAGTACAAGAAGAAGCATCCGAGGCAGAACTACAAAATGCCTTCGCAGTCGATTTCCCGACAGCGACATCCGCAACCTCGAACGCGAAACTTCCACTTAACAGATTCTATGACGTCAACGTGACCGTCTCGGTCGAACTGGGACGCGTCGAGATGCCAATCGGAGAAATGCTGCAACTCGGAGATGGAGCAGTCGTCGAACTGACACGCAACGTCAGCGAAGAAGTCGACATCATGGCACAAGGTGTTCGCATTGCCAAAGGAGAAGTTGTCGTTGTTGATGATCGCTTTGCAGTGCGAATTACGAATATCGAAGACGAAGAGAAAACGGGGTAACGAGTTGTCCGTGATTCCTTCTAGTCCTGATGAAAGTCACTGAGCAATGAACAGTTTATTCATTCGAATCCTGTTGACGACATACGTCGTGGGCGGAATGCTCAGCATGCAGACATCATACGCAGACCAAGAGATACAACTTATCAGCGCAGCGGAGTTTGATTTCTCAGTCACACCGTTTGAACTTTGGAACGGAACACAACTGGAACCGATGCAGCTGCCCGGATTGAATTCAAGTAGTGATACTCCTGAGACACCACAACCGACCGAAACAAATCAAACGCTCACATTCAAAGATTCAGAGAACAATTCGGTAACGAGGAGTTTGGTGAATCAATCGACGAGTGATCTCGCCTTTGCAGATCCAATAGATTTTGAACTCTGGCGACTGGTGAAGTGGACACTGTTTGTTCTGGTCATCGCAGGAGGAGCAACATATTTCCTGCGACTCAAACAATCTCCAGTGTTGAAGCTCAATAACAGTCGCAAAATCGAACTCATTGAAACCTTAACAATCGATCCCCGCACGAAGGTTCACCTGGTTTCAATTGGAACAGAAAAATACTTGATCGCCAGTGACATGAATGGAGTGAAATCGATGACTCTCGTCCCCAATTGGCATGTTGATAGTGAAGCAGATTCATCGAAAGAACTAGACGTGCAAACCAAAACAGAGACGTTCCTGAGTAAGGCAAGCTGAACTAATTACACACCGAAGGTTGGGTCATAACCCAGCACTCACCTCGATTTCAAAACTACAGCGACAAAGGTCTCGGCCGAGAAAACAATGGGTAGCGACAAAACAGAGTTGTTCAACGAAGTCCTGAAGTCAGAGGCTTTCCAGGATCTATCGCCTCAAATTAAAGTGGCACTATTTCTGGGGGCACTCACATTTTTGTCTTCTGCGCTTGTCACGATGACGGCATTTACACGTATTGTGATCGTGTTGTCTTTCGTGCGGCGAGCACTTTCAACTCAAGAAATCCCACCGACTCAAGTCATTATCGGCTTGTCGTTATTCCTGACTATGTTTGTGATGGCACCGACATTTTCAGCGATTGAAAAGGATGCCGTTGTCCCGTATCTCAGAGAAGAAATCACCAGCGTGCAAGCGGTTCATCAAGGTTCGCAGGCGTTAAAAGCATTCATGATTACGCAGACCCGTAAACAAGACATTCAGCTACTCCTCGACTTAAGTGAACTCGAATCGTTAGCCAGTCCCGAGTCGACACCGATGCACATTTTGGTTCCGGCATTCGTGATTAGCGAATTGAAAACGTCGTTCATTATGGGCTTCTGTATCTACCTGCCGTTTGTACTCATCGACCTTGTCATCTCCGTCATTTTAATGGCACTGGGAATGATGATGATGCCTCCAGTTGTGATTTCGACACCATGTAAATTGTTGTTGTTCATATTGATCGATGGCTGGAACCTGATCATACGTTCGTTGAGTCTGAGCTTCGGATGACAAGAGAAAGAATTCACCACGGAGACACGGAGGCACGGAGGCACAGAGGAAATACTCAGCATGTAGGTTGGGTGAAGCCAATTCAGAACAAGGGTTATTTAGAGAGAAGATCAGCTTGATATTCGAAAGAATGAACCACAGGAGATTTGCGTAACCCAACATCTTCGCATTTTTAATACTTGAACTGATCAATGAAGGTTCTCTTCATACAACCCCAGTCCAATGTGTTGGGTTCCGCTCCGCTGCACCCAACCTACGATAACCATATATTCAAATCTCATGTCACAATCTTCTCCCCAACATCCCAGCATGACCGTTAGCGAAACCTTTCTTCCGATTGGTTTGCTAGGCATATTGGTCATCATGTTGATTCCGTTGCCGGGGTACGCGCTTGATCTACTGCTAGCGGGAAACTTGAGCATCACGATTTTGCTGTTGCTCGTCACAATGGGAGCCAAACGGGCGCTGGACCTGTCGGTCTTTCCGTCGCTGTTGTTGTTGCTCACGCTGTATCGGCTTTCACTCAATGTTGCGACAACACGTTCGATTCTATTAAATGCCAACGCCGGTAAACTTGTGGAAGCATTTGGTGATTTCGTAGTTGGCGGAGACCTAGTCGTAGGACTGGTTATCTTCCTCATCCTTGTCGTGATTCAATTTGTTGTGATCACCAAAGGTGCTGGGCGAATCTCGGAAGTGGCAGCGAGGTTTACTCTCGATGCACTGCCCGGTAAGCAGATGGCAATCGATGCCGAACTCAACGCTGGTGCGATTGATGAGGCAGCTGCCAAAGTTCGACGTGACCAACTCGCACAAGAAACAGAATTCTATGGTGCGATGGACGGTGCCAGTAAATTCGTGCGTGGCGATGCCATCGCGGGGATGATCATCACTGCGATTAACCTTGTTGGTGGAGTCATTCTTGGAATGACACACGGCATGGGGATTGTTGATTCCATCACTCGATATTCGGTACTGACCGTTGGCGATGGACTGATCTCGCAAATCCCTGCTCTGATCATCGCTGTCACAGCTGGTATCTTAGTGACGAAATCAAACACTGCTGAGACCCTCAGCGAAGAACTTGAATCGCAACTTTTTAAGAATCAACAGCCACTCTGGATTGGTGTTGTCATCTTGGGATTGCTGGCGATGATGCCCGGAATGCCCAGAATCCCGTTCCTTGCTATCGCAATAGGCTTACTAATTTTCCTTTCGAAACGCAGAGTGACAGCGACACAATCAAAAACTCCACAGCCAGATGCTCCTGCTGAATCCGATCAACAGAATGAAGATCAAATTGGCGAGTTCCTACTTAAAGACAGAGCAACAATCGAAGTCGGAGCGAGATTGGTCACGCTCATGAACCCGAGCCGAGGCAAGACACTGGCTGAGCGAATTACTGCGTTGCGGAAAGATTTCTCAAAGGAGCGAGGACTTTGGATTCCACCGATTCGAGTACGCAGCCAAATCCAGATGGAACCGAGTCGCTATCGTATTCTGATCGCGGGACGTGTCGTGGCAACGGGAGAATTGAACACCACTAAAGTCCTGGCAATCCTCCCGGAGAACCCCGGTTTTAATATCCCGGGTGAGGATACTGTTGAACCTGCATTTCAACTGCCAGCGAAGTGGATCGATCCATCACTTACCCAGCAGGCGGAAACTCATCGCTTCACCGTCGTTGATCCCGTCAGCGTTTTAATCACTCACCTTGGTGAAGTATTAAAACAATATGGTCACGAATTATTGACCAGAGAAACATTGAAGGAATTGCTCGATCGCGTCCGTGAATTCGCCCCGACGATTGTCGACTAATTGCGCAGCGAATCGGTTCGCATGGCTGTCTTGCATCAAGTGTTGCAACAACTCGCAGAGGATGCTGTTCCTCTCTCTGATTTAGTCTTGGTACTGGAATCGGTATCGAACTCAAGCGGTCAGAACAAGACGGCAAATGAATTGACGGACGCGGTTCGCAGGGATTTAGGGCGGTTAATTTGTGAACGCTATTGTTCATCAACAGGCGAGCTAAGAGTGATTGCCTTTGAGCCTCGTTTGGAAGCTCAACTTCGGGAACAGGTGCGAGACCAGCAACTTGCGATTGGTCCGGAAGCGCTGGACGCACTGATTCAACTGTCTCAGACAGCTTGGAAAGATTCGCAGCGTGCCGACAAACCGTTGGCATTATTAGTGGATAGTTCACTTCGTCGAACAATTCGAAAGCTATTACGACGGTCAGCCCCGCAACTCGGAATCATTTCGTTTCAAGAAGTTCCGAGCGAAATCGGTATTGAACCAGTCCAGATCATTCAATGGCAGCAAGTTTTCAATGAAGAACAACCTGCCACGACCGTCACACCAACAACAGGAAATTCGGTTTCCAACGCAGCGTAGTTCAGATTTCACATATCACAGAATCAAGTGGTCACTTTATTAATCATGACAGTCAAACAAAAAGCAAATTCACAGACATCTATTGGCTTAGCAGCAAGCCTGCTAACTGCGTGTCTGGTCACATTACTAAGCATCATCGCCAAACATGAGCCGGAGACTGTTCTGTTCAGAGCGTTCGTCGGAGCGATTGTTGTTGGAGGTATCACTTCACTCCTCGGTAACTTCTTAGGGGCGATACTTGCCGAGCAAAAAGACGATGATTTTTGATATGTAAAAACGCTTAATATAGAGAACGTAGGGTCCGCTGTGCGGACCAAAACAGGTTTCTTCTATTTTCGCTGACTGTGTGTTTGTTTTGCCCTTTCAGGGCGTGGTCCCTGATTGAATTCTCTTCCCGGGGCGTTGCCCCGGGCTTTATTGTGAATGCCCCTTTGGGGCGAAAATGACGGAAACCACCTCACTTTACCGCCCCAAAGGGGCACAATATATCAGCCTGGGGCAACGCCCCAGGTATCTGAGCAAGCAAATAACAAAGCCCTGAAAGGTAGAAAGAGTTTCGTGTTTACGAAACTGCAGGGCAAGGACTTCCCTGCCGTCGAATGCTGAAAAAGACTTACACAGGAAGGCAGGCGGGAGCCTGCCCTACAGAGAGCACCACATAGAGAAATCCCCAAGGAAGACAGAGCGACGCATGGAAGCGGGTCTCAAGACATATCGGAATGTTGCAGAACAAAAGTCACGTGACGAACTTATTGTTTCACACTTGGGTTATGTCAAGAATATCTTGGGGAGGCTGCTGGTCGAG
>JABJMI010000589.1 GCA_018659505.1 Planctomicrobium sp. | reverse complement strand
CACGTAAGTCATTACGAACACGTGATCTCGAAACAGCGGAGCCTTTGCTCAAAGAAGCGTTAAAGCAGCAACCTGACTCGGGAGAAGTTCTCTTACTGGCTGCTGAAGTCGAGATGCGGCGCGAAGAATGGACTGCAGCCCTCGAGTTCCTTGCAAAAATCAAAGACGACCAACCTGAATACGCTCAAGGGATGTACACAGAAGGAGAGATTCATCGCACCCAGTTGCATTTGTTTCTGGCAGAGCAAGCGTATGAGCAGTGCCTGGTAGCCGACTCAGAATTCGTGCAAGCCCATCAAAGATTGGCATATCTAAAACGACTTTCGGGTCGCAATTGGGCAGCAGAAATGCATTTGCGACATCTATTGCTCCTAGGACAAATACCAGGCGAGCAACTCGCTTGGTTGGCTGCTCCGAAAAGGCTCGTAGATGGTGGAGATCTCTTGCAGCCCGCACTTGCTGCCGTCCCGGATGATCCGATTCCGCTGTACGGATTAGGAATGATTGCCATGCAGCATGGCGATTTACCTCTAGCGAAAGACCTTTTTCGACAAGGGTTGGCAATTCGATCAGACGCAGAAATCTTGGCTCAACTTGGAGCATGCCTTCTCGCTGACGGCGACACGGAAACAGTGAATCATTGGATTGAGAGGGTGTCAGATGATCATAGAAAGCATCCTGAAATACAATATATTTTTGGGCTGATCGCAGAAGGACGTGAGAGGGAAGATATTGCCAGTGAACACTTTGTGGCATGCTTAAGAGAACTCCCATTTCACAAGGGAGCTTTGACACACCTTGCCTCTTTGATGAAACAAAACAGTAGCGAAAATGCGAAGTCCCTTCAACGAGTTGTCGCCTTAGTTTCAGAACTGGAAACGATCGTCGGTGCGATTCAACCAAATCAGCCACCGAGTACGGCTGCGGCTGCGGCTGCTGAAGTATTGCAACAGCTGGGACGAATTGACGAGGCGATTGCTTGGTCTGCGTTCACTCAAGGTGTGCAGCCCATCCAACCTATTGATGCAATCGAGCAAGTGCGGCAACTGATCGTGGGCTTACCTGCGGCATCTGGAAAGTGGACTCTGGGGTATGAAGAGACCCCCAAGAGCCTATCATCGTCGGCTCTAAAGACGGAATTCCAGTTTGACGATGTTGCTCCGGCAATGGGACTCGATTTTCAATACTATGAATCACCCGATCCGACCACGGAAGGAAATCGAATGTTTGAATTCACCGGCGGCGGCGTGGGGGTGCTTGACTACGACATGGATGGAAAAGCTGATTTGTATTTTACTCAAGGGGCGACATGGGGCGTTGATGTGAAGCAAAGGAAGTATTTGGATGCGCTTTACCGATCTGTGAATGATCAGTATGAGCGGGTGGATGGTCTTGCGGGTATTGTTGAGCCATTCTACAGCCAAGGCGTAACAATTGGCGACATCAATAACGATGGCTTTCAAGATATCTATGTTGCCAACTTTGGTCCGAATCAGCTGTTCACCAACAATGGAGATGGAACGTTTTCGGATGAGTCAGCGACGCTGCCACAAAATTCTGAATGGACCACGAGTTGTGTTATGGCAGATTTGAATGGCGATGGAACCCCTGATCTCTACGATGTCAACTATCTGCATGGTGAAGGTGTCGATTCCAATATTTGTAAGACAACTGCCGGCGCGCGAGCTTGTAGTCCATTGGCGTTCAAGCCTACGGTTGATCGTCTCTTATTGTCAGATGGTCGGTCTTTTTTACGAAACGCGACCGAAGAGATGGGAATGCTTAAACCGGGGAATGGGCTAGGAGTCGTGGCTGCTAACTTTGATGCTGATGCAGAGCTCGAATTGTTTGTCGCAAACGATTTGATGAAGAACTTCCTCTGGGATCTTCAAGGTGAAGAAAGCTCCCTTCATTTTGAAGATGCCTCTTTGGTAAATGGATGGGCATTCAGTAGCGAGGGCAATTCGCAAGCCTGCATGGGAGTTGCAGCAGCGGACTTTAATGGAGATGCAACGACCGATTTGTTCGTCACTAATTTCTTCAATGAATCGAATACATT
>JABJMI010000248.1 GCA_018659505.1 Planctomicrobium sp. | reverse complement strand
TTTTACAATCTCTTTAACAACTAACTTCTAGACGAGAGCTTCCAGTAATGTCTTCAGAGACCACTAAGAAACGAGTTCTCTTTCTCTGCACGGGAAACTCTTGTCGCAGTCAAATGGCAGAAGGGATTTTACGGGAAGCTGCGGGTGACAAATATGAAGCTCTTTCAGCAGGAGCGAAACCTTCTGGGTATGTGCATCCCCTTTCGGTGACAGCGATGGAAGAGCTTGGAATAGATATCTCTCCCCAGAAGAGTAAACATATCAATGAGTTTCTGCCCCCCGCTGGGGAGCCACCACACTTGATCATCAGCGTATGTTCGGCAGCGGAGAAAGAGTGCCCGCTGTTTCCAATGGATGTCGAACGCTGGCACTGGCCATTCGATGATCCCGCAGATGCCACCGGGACTGATGAAGAGAAGCTGGTTGAATTCCGCAGGGTGAGAGACGAAATTCGCAACAAACTGGCGTCTGACTTGTTGGCATAGATTTGCTATGATGTCTGCATGTCTTCCACAACTTCAAAACTTGACGAATCTCCGATTCTAATCGGAGATCGCGAAATTCCTACGCGGTACTTTCTCGCGCCTCTGGCAGGCTACACACACCTCGCCTTTCGTCGAGTCATTCGTGAACTCGGAGGTTTAGGGCTGGCGACGACAGACCTTGTGCTCGCTTCGCAACTGGTCGCTGAAAGCCGCAAGTCGAAGAAGCTTATCGAGACGACTGAAGATGATCGACCGCTTTCAATTCAGATTTTCTCAGGAGTGAATTTTGAATTAGTCAAGGCAGCGAAGTGGCTCGAAGAGCGAGGCTACAAAGGGATCGACATCAATATGGGTTGCCCCATGGCGAAGGTCAACAGTTCAGGCGGCGGCGCCCGACTCATGTGCGATACTGATGGAGCGTGTGCTTCAGTACAGGGCGTTGTTGATGCAGTCAATGTTCCTGTCACAGTCAAGATGCGACTCGGGTGGGACCGCGATCACCTCACTGCGCCCACTCTCGCGAAAGAATTTGAAAAGCTCGGCGTGTCAGCGATCACGATTCATGGAAGGACGCGACAACAGGGCTTTCACGGTTCAGTCAATCGAGATGGAATCAAAGCCGTTGTCGACGCTGTCGATTCAATTCCAGTGATTGGAAATGGGGATGTAAGAACGGTCCAAGACGCAATCGACATGAGAGAAGAAACGGGCTGCCAGGCAGTCGCCATCGGACGGGGAGCGATGCTCGACCCCTGGATCTTTTCGAAGCTGAAACAAGTCGCTAATGGAGAGCAAACGACCGAGCCGAACCCTGATCAGCAGGTTCAATTTCTCCGGCGCCACTTCCATTACATGACGCAGCAGTACGAAGACTATAGCTGCCTTCTCTTTCGGAAATTCGCTGGCTGGTATGGTCAGAAATTAGGCGTGCCCGACGATCTTGAGGATCGGCTGCGTCGATTTGAATCGATTGAAGAGTTCGACTCGATCGCTGACGAAATCCGAGAACGTCACGGAGAACGAGAAGCGACAGTTCCAACAGCCTTAATCAAAGTTCCCAACGGACCTGTCGAACGATGGTAGTATTTGTTGTAAGAGATCAAATGAATGTAGCTATTATCAAACCACGAAACACACAAATGACACGAAAACAAATATGGATGAGAGTCAACCTGACAAATGCGAAGACTCGTCATTAACGAATTGATTTTTGCTCATCTTATCCTGTCAATCATGTTCATCCTGTCTACTTCTTTTCGTGTGATTCGTGCTTTTCGTGGTGAATAGTTTGTCGAGTCTTTTTAGTTCAAGTATGGTTAGAATTCACCTTAGCTTGCGGTCATATTTCGAAATAAACCTCCGTTTATCTTGAATCTGTACGTACTCAGGTAACAATGCTTTCTAATTGACTCAAGAGTGTGACTCGATCACAAAAATCAAACTGATGGATCAACGACAAATGGCTTCTTTGAATCGACACAGATTTCACCTCGCCTTATTGACCATTCTTCTTTGCTCATGCACTTCTAGCGATGCAGCTGAGGAAACGAAGCGCGTCTCCTCTGAAACTCACTTTCGATTGCCATCAATCGATGGTGAGTTGGTTCAGATCTTTAACGAACCTACGACGCAATTTACCGTTGTCGCTTTTCTGGGAACTGAATGCCCGTTGGCAAAATTATATGCCCCGCGTTTACAGCGACTTTCTGATCAATACTCGGATCAAAGAGTTCAATTCATTGGAGTGAACAGCAACCTGCATGACTCGATGGAGGAAGTTCGTCGGTTCACAAAACAACACGGAATTAAGTTTCCGATGCTGAAAGATGCAGGGAATAAAGTCGCTGACGCTTATGAAGTAACTCGAACCTCGGAAGTTTTCGTCATCGATAATAAGTTTCAAATTCGGTATCACGGTCGTATTGATGACCAGTACCAGCCAGGACTGACGAAACCGGAACCTTCAAGAGAAGATTTGAAAATCGCACTTAATGAGCTTCTCTCTGGCAAGTCCGTTTCGACGCCTGAAACCGAACCAACCGGTTGCCTCATCGGTCGTGTGCCTGCCTCTGATACGACAACAGAATTTACCTTCGCCAAAGATGTCTCGCGAATTCTTCAGAAACATTGTGTGGAATGTCATCAAGCAGGGGAAATTGGTCCATTTGCTCTCACCGAATATGACGAAGTCGTTGGCTGGGGAGAAATGCTCATCGAAGTGATTGATCAAGGGCGAATGCCGCCGTGGCATGCTGATCCTGAAGTAGGGCACTTCGTCAACGCGAGAGAGATGCCAGAATCGGACAAGGAACTCCTGCGTAACTGGGTTGAAGGGGGAATGCCGTTGGGTGACATTGCTCATCTGCCGCCTCCAATCAAAGTCGAATCGAAGTGGCAATTAGATCGAGAACCCGATCTCGTTTTGGATATGAACAAAAGAGCCTTTCAGGTTCCGGCGGAAGGTGTGGTGGAATACCAATACTTTGTCGTTGACCCTGAATTCGAAGAAGAGAAGTGGGTCACCGGAGTTCAGGTGATTCCGGGGAATCGCTCTGTTGTTCACCACTGCATTGTCTTCATTCGTCCACCTGATGGAAGTCCATTCAATGGAATTGGCTGGCTGGGTGGCTATGTTCCGGGTCAAAAACCTTTACCACTCAAAGAGGGATACGCCCGTCATATACCAGCGGGTTCAAAGTTTGTTTTCCAGATGCACTACACTCCCACAGGTTCTCCACATGAGGACACATCGAAGATCGGTCTCATCTTTGCTGACAAAACTGAAGTGACACACAAAGTCTATACGCTGACTGGTATCAATCAGGACTTTGAGATTCCTCCTAATGCTGCAAATTACGGTGTTGATGGAGATGTGAAACATTTCACCAAGAACAGCGAACTACTCGGAATGACACCTCACATGCATTTGCGGGGAAAATCCTTTGAAGTAAGCAGCCACAAAGATGGACAGTCCACGCTTCTATTGGATGTCCCCAAGTATGACTTTAACTGGCAACACTTTTACGTCTTCGAAGAACCGTTGCCGCTTGCGGAAATCGATGCCCTGAATTTCACAGCCACCTTCGATAATTCAAAAAAGAATCCAGTCAATCCTGATCCAAATGACCATATCAGTTGGGGCGATCAAACATGGCAAGAAATGGCAATCGTGTTCTTTGCCATTGCAGAACCTCTCCATGGAGATGTCTCACAACCGACTCCCAAAGTTGCAAAACACGGCACTTCGATGAATCAAGAGGACAAAGCAGTCAAGTTTGTGGAAGATTTCTTCAATCGTTTTGACCTAAATCACGATGATGAAATACTCAAAGAGGAACTTCCCACAGCGATGCGATCATTCGGTTTTAAACGCTTAAACACGAACCGCGATGATCACCTTGATCGAGAAGAAATCAAATCACTGGCATTGAAAAATCTTAAAAAGTAGCCGTTCGAATTCTTCGCACAGATGATGAATCCTTTCATCATACAATGCTTAATCCAGATACTGAAAGAATTAACACGGAGGCAC
>JABJMI010000249.1 GCA_018659505.1 Planctomicrobium sp. | reverse complement strand
CACTATGACACTGCTAGAGCAGGTTGAAGTACTTGCATTGGCAGACAATGTGATGGCAGGTCAGAAAACGGACTTAGCTTCTGAAGGTTCGGTCACGCTCTCCGTCACACCAGCTCAAGCGAAAGTTCTTAAAGTTGTTGAAGGACGTGGCGAAATTTCATTAACTTTGCGGAATCCTGAAGATGATTTCCAGAACTTCGAATTTGCTCCAGTCAATTTGAATGGTCGCACCGTTTCAAATGGCCGACCAACTAATGGCGAGCTTTTGAATTTTGCTAGCATGACAAGTTCTTCATCGTCGAACTCATCAAGTTCGGGCACGAACTCTGGAGCAGATTTAATGGGATCGATGGAAATGATTTTGGATGACGCTTCCGAACGTGTCACAATGGATGACCTGCTAGGTATTTCAACCAACGCGAAAAAGAAAGAGTTGGCTATCTATTCAGGAGGAGCGAAAACAGTGCTTGAATTCGAAGAGGATGTTGAAGAGTCAAATCACATCCTGCATCGTGGCAAACGAGTACAGACACCAATTGCCGGACGACCTAGAATTTCGCGAAGCAAAGAAAATGTGACTATGGACTACCTTCCATAATACAAATTCTGGTCTTTATTGAGTGCTATAACTTTTCGATAAAGACCATGTTAACGAGTTCAATTCTAATTCAGTTTCGCGTTCCGCAAAGGATTATGCACATGTCATTGATGCAATCTCGTACGTTAATGCTCAATCCCAATGAGGGGGGCGGTCCACAGGTTGATGAACAGGAATTGTCCTTCCAGCAGCGGAAAATCAAGATTCACGAGCGACTTGTGGATGAACTTGATCTCTCGATGCTGGCACATGTTTCTCATGAGGAACTGTCTGAAGAAGTCAGGCAGATTTCTAAGGAACTGCTTGTCGAGGAGAAAATTGAACTCGAAGCATCTGATCGTGAAAGGATGCTCGACGAACTCTTTGACGAGGTCTTTGGACTTGGGCCTCTTGAAGTCCTCATGCGTGACGATTCGATCAGCGATATCCTCGTTAACAACGCCTATGAAGTTTTTGTTGAACGTAAGGGGCGTCTCGAAGAATCGGATGTCATTTTTGCTGACGACAAGCATCTCATTCGTATCATTCAGAGAATTGTCTCCCGCGTGGGGCGTCGAATTGACGAACTTAGCCCCATGGTCGATGCACGACTGCCTGATGGATCGCGGATCAACGCGGTCATTCCTCCAATGGCTTTAGATGGTCCTTCTCTGTCGATTCGCCGTTTCGGTCGCAATCCACTCAAGATCGATAATCTTACTGATAATAATACGATTCATAAAGATGTTGTCGAATTTCTTTCTGCTGCAATTGACTCACGAGTCAGTTTCTTGGTCTCAGGAGGAACGGGTGCAGGGAAAACGACCTTATTAAATGCGATGACTCAATTCATTCCTTCAGATGAACGTGTCATTACGATCGAAGATTCCGCCGAGCTTCAACTTCTGAATCGACATACTCTCCGAATGGAAACTCGACCACCAAACAATGAAGGAACTGGAGAAATCACGCAGCGAGCGCTCGTCAGAAACAGCCTTCGCATGCGACCAGATCGAATTATCATCGGCGAAGTTCGCGGGGGTGAAGCCCTCGACATGCTCCAAGCGATGAACACAGGTCATGAGGGTTCGCTAACAACGATTCATGCGAACGATTCCCTCGACGCACTGAGCCGTCTTGAGTTGATGGTTGCAATGAGTGGATATGACCTTCCCATTCCGGTTGTTCGCCAATATATCGCTGCCGGTATCTCATTAGTGGTCCACCTAGCCCGATTGAAAGGTGGAGTTAGACGGGTTATGCAGGTTTCCGAGATCGTAGGTTTGAAAGAAGGCGGCTTTCATATGGAAGATGTCTTCGGTTTTGAGCAAACAGGTGTCGATGAACTAGGTGTGGCTCAAGGAGAGTTTTACTTCACGGGATACCGACCGGTTTGTCTCTCTAAACTGAGAGCTGCAGGTGTCCGACTTCCCGACGAACTCTTTGATAAACGCCGCATTCCAGTACGTACCTCTTTTTCTTGAATTCATAAGTAAGGAAGACCTGTGGGTTCACCAGAACTAACTATTGTTGCCTTTGGCTCAATTTCAATGGTCGCAACCGCTGTTGGGTTGTTACTCCGTGATATTCTTTTTGGTGGTCAAAATCAGACCTCTAAAAAATCGCTGCGTAGAACACAAACGGTCTATGGTCGACCTGTAAAAAGTTCACTTCTCGGTCGGATCGATCAAGGCTTTGATCGACTCATTATTGAGTCAGGTATCGATATTTCACCGGTAACAGGTTTCTTGGTTTTGCTAGCGTCAGCAATGGCGTCTGGCGGAGCAATCATGGTCTATACAAATCGACTTTTGTATGGAATTGGCGGAGGAATATTGGGACTGATACTTCCGATGTTTGTCTTCTCGATCAAGAGGCGTGCGAGATTCCGTGATATTCGACAAAACTTACCGACCATGATCGATATTCTCGCCCGTGCAACGCGAACTGGTCAGAGTATTGAACAGGCAATTCAATTAGCAGCTGAAGAGAGTCAAGGCATCATCGCTTCTGAACTCGGTAAATTGAACAACAGCTTGAATATGGGATCTTCTTTTGATCGAGCAGTCAAAATATTTGCTCGACGATTGCCTCTTGTTGAGATTCGCATCCTCGCGACGACTCTAATGGTTCAACGTCAGAGTGGTGGTCATCTTTCTGAAACACTTGAACGTATGGCAAATGTGATCCGCGATCGAATTTCGATTCAAAATCAGATTCGAGCAACGACCGGTGCGGGGCGACTATCCACCGCCGTGATTGCGGCACTTGCTCCAGCAGCGTTCGTGGTCATTATGGTTGTCAATCCAGATCACGTTGAGATCCTAATGAATGACCCCACTGGGAGATTTCTGATGGTGCTGGGAGTCGTCCTCGAAGTTCTTGGCTTATTGTGGGTGCTCATCCTGATGAAGAATGAAAACTGATGTGTGAATGAATCAATTCACAAATCCACGATGTCAGTCATGTTGTTTTCGGAAAGTTGAGAAGTTATGAATAGCTTGGATCTCGCCACAATTATCGGCTTTGCAGTCTCGACGCTTGTCGTCTTGATTTCCGGAATGACGATTTTACGTGCTCGTCAACGTGTTCGCAATATTTCCGAGGTCGGTCCAAGACTCGGGCTTCGGAAAATTAGCAAATTCCGTATCGCGATGGCTGGTGCCATCCCTGCGATGTCTGGTGAATTGGACAGTTTAGACAAAGACCTCAAGCGAGCAGGCTTCTACAGTCCTAATGCAATCGTAGAATACTTGTCTGCCAGGAACTTCATTGTTGTGTTTTTTATGGTT
>JABJMI010000537.1 GCA_018659505.1 Planctomicrobium sp. | reverse complement strand
CTTATCCTGTAAATCATGTTCATCCTGTCTCTTTACTTTTTGATCGTGTTTGCATTTTTAAAGTGAATAACCTTCCGAGAGTCCGATTTCTTTTTCTTTCGTGGTTGAGACAGACACTTTTCCAAGTCCAGTAGCGGGTACGATCTTTCTCAAAAGCCACCTCTATTGGCTTAGTTCAAAGTTTTCAAAAGACTAATTTTGTTAAAAACAGCCGGCTGAAATCGCCGGTAGAACCGTTTCATTCCGAAAAATCGACATGAACGGCATAATCGGTACAGTTTCACAAATCGTCAGTCCGATAAGAGCATCAGGTCTATCCCAAATTGCGCGATCATGCTCGTCAGAGCAGGGGAGTGCAGAAGAGATAGTTCACGAGGAACACAAGGAGTCTTCCTGGCTCGTCGACTTGTTCGAATCATCGAACAGATACGTCGGCCAACCTGTCAAGGACGTACTGATGCGGATTAAGCCCTGGATGACAATAGTCGCTAGCATGTTCATGCTGGTTGCTGTTGAGAAGGAATCATCAGCCCAACAGCCCCTTCCACCGGGCAGTTTTCCACCTGGAATGGCACAAATGCCGGTCCAGGGAGGTCAAGGGGCTTATGTTCATCAACAGCCTTATGCGACGAACAATCCCCAATATATTTACCCTCAGGGGACGCCACAAGGATATGATCCTTACCCGGCGATTAGTCCATTTCAGGCACCGAATGTCGCAATGGATCACCGTTACAATAAAGGTGGTCTCTGGTTCAGAGATATCCTTTATCGAGAGCGAAACTATTTCGGCTCGATCGAGTTAATGTCAGTATCTTACAAGGATGCAGGCACTGAAAGAATCGGTGCCCCGACCGCGCCCCGTGCTAATTTTGACGGGCTAGGTCCGCTTGGACAACCTATGAACCTCAATGATCGAGAGACAGCGGATACAGGTTTCCTCATTGCAGACCAAGCAATCATTCCATTTCCAGCACTGGATTCCAGTGCCAACATTTTCAATAGTAACACCGATGGAGATCTCTATCCGTTTCGCAATACAAGTGAACTGACCAATCTTGGAAAGTCCCTCGGAACACAAATCCGTTGGGGATTCGAAAATGAAGATGGAACAGGTCTGTCACTGAACGGGTTCTGGACTTTCGAAGATGAAGGGACATTTTCACAGGGCTTCGACTCTATAAATGGTGTGCCAGTCAATCAGGAAATCACTCAAAGATTAGATGGTCAAAACCTGATTATTCGCGGAGTCGTAGGATACTTTACTGGTGAACCAATTCTTGAATTCCCAGAGTTTGGAGCGGGACGAACAGCCAAGTACGATATCCTGTTTGAAATGGAACAATCAACTCAAACTGCTGGAGCAAACTTTAGTATCTACACTCAGCCAGTCTATAAGACATCAGGGGTCAAAATTCGTCCTCTGTATGGAGCACGTTATTTCAACCTCAACGAAGGGTTCCGCTTTCGTGGTGTTGATAGTGGATTCACTTACGATGTGGATGAGGAAACTTACCGTCCAGACACAGCTCTGACACCTGTTCACGACCAATATGAAGCGACTCTGAAAAGTGACGTTCAGAGCCACCTCGCTGGACCGGAATTTGGATTCCGTTTTGATCTGGGAGACAAAAAAGATGGTTTCAATATGTGGGGTGAAACGATCTTCGGTATCAATGCAAATAATGAAACAATTCGCGTTGATGGAGACAACATCGGTGACCCACTCTATGAAGCCCGTTTTGAGAACGAAGACAACCCCAGAATGTTAGACCCAATCAATCAATCTGAATTCTTTGACAAGAAGAGCAACACGCATGTTTCTCCATCCTTCCAGCAATCAGTGTTTGCTGAGATTCAAGCTTTCCGCAGCTTACCATTGATTCGAGAAGTTCCCTTTCTGGAAGCGACAAACTTCCGTGCTGGTTACACATTCTTCTGGGTCGGTGAAGTTTCACGACCAGCCGAATCAATCAACTGGCAAGGCTTCCCTTTATTCCCTGAAGCAAAAATCGATCGTAGTTCTTGGCACATGCACCAACTCAACTTCGGTGTCGACTGGAACTTTTAATCACTCAATTCACAGATTGAATTTACAACAGAGTTCTTAGCCGGACCTGAAATAAAAAGCGGGAAGAACGTCTTCCCGCTTTTTTATTTAATGAGTATTCTGCTCAACCATGTGTCCTCGAAGGCAGCTATTCACCCCAGAGATACTGTCATGCCACGAGACAGAACCCCAAAGTTGTTCTCCAGAGTTCTTCAATGAACAACGAAGAACTCGATCTCTGCTCGACTCTCAACACAGTAGTAAGAAGACAACCATGATCAAATTCTCTTTTCACTATACACTTCTGGTAATCACTTTCGTTGGAATGGGTTGTGGGCGATCAGAGCAGGGTAGGGCAGTCGAAAAGAAATCTGCCCCAAAGACGTCTATCAAGCTGGTAGAGACTAGTCTCGATTCTCCACTGACAGAAGGAGAAGTGACACAGTTTCTTGAAATTGTGCAGCGACTGCCCGATCAAAAAGTTCCAGTATTCAACAAAGCGGCTCTCTCTCTCTCGATCAAAGAAGATGAGGATTTCGATGTGTATGTCGAGAGCCTGCGACACTCATTACGTTCAGCAATCAATGCTGAAGCACAGGGGACAAACTGGAGGCAGGAGAGAAGTCTTGCCAAGGCTTTTCAGTTGGTCGGTGTTTCTCCCGAGGATTTTGCAAAGCTAGCAACAAAAATTACATTGGCATGGTCAGCTGCTGCAGTGAAAGGAGAAGTTCCGATTCTGTTAACACAAAGAAGATTGACGGAACAACTCGAACAGGCAGAAACTGACTATCGTGACCAAGCATCAACACCAGAGCAGCATCGCGAGATTCTCAATCGAGTTCAAGAACTTGTTGCCCTCAGCGAATTTTTGCTAATTGTCCAGAATACTCCTGAGGGAAGCCTGATTACCATTCGCGAAAATCAAACTCTCCTCAGTGAAGTCTTACCCAAACTCGATCTCGCAGCTCAGTTCGAAAAGTTCCTGATCAATGCTCCAGAGGTCGCTCAAACGAAATACACGATTCATTGATACAGAAGTCTCACTTCTACGTGATATGAGATAAAGAACTATCGAATATGAGTGAGCATAGCGAACCGCTGTCCCTTCTCCCCTACAAAGATTCAATTCTTGCCAGCATTGTAATAATGGGGAGAAGATTAGGATGAAGGGCTCACATCGCGGCAGCGATCACGCAATATTAAATCCACATCACCGTGAAGAATGGACCGTGAAGAATGGACCGTGAAGAATGGACCGTGAAGAATGAAATCGAGGTTGTATCTCTCGTTCTCTGACACGAGATCCCCGGCAGGGGATTTCTAGATATGGCAATGCATCGAAGAATGACCTGATTTCTCATTCTCGCATTTGTGCAGTCTCCTCTTAGCGAGAACTGTATCTCTCTTGCCATCATGAGTATAATCCCGAATCAATAATCAATTCGACATCATGACCATCACTATGGTCTTATTGTTTTATGGAGTGAAACATTGTCTGAAGAATCTACATTAGAAGAAGTTGTTATCATCGGGTCCGGTCCTGCGGGATGGACCGCTGCGATTTACGCTGCAAGAGCCGGTATGAAACCTTTGTGCATCGAAGGTGAAAACACTCAGGAAAACTGGGATCTCGGTCGACCTCCTCAAGGGCAACTGGCAATCACCACTGAAGTGGAGAATTTCCCTGGCTTCCCACATGGTGATCTGAGCGAATATCTGAAGTCATCGATTTCAGAAGATCGTCAATACATGCTCAGCGAACATCAAAAAGCAGGAGCCAGTGGTCCTGAATTGATGGAACTGATGCGGCAGCAGGCGATCAATTTTGGCACACGTGCCATCACCGAAGATGTTGTCGAAGTCGACTTCTCGCAGCGACCATTCAAGATGAAAACATCGTCTGGTCAAGACATCCAATCGAAAACTGTCATCATTGCAACTGGTGCTCGGGCGAATTACCTCGGTCTCGACTCAGAGAAGCAATTCAAGAATGCAGGGGTCTCTGCCTGTGCCGTTTGCGATGGAGCACTTCCTAGATTCCGCGACAATCCAGTTGTCGTCGTCGGGGGAGGGGATAGTGCCATGGAAGAATCGGACTACCTGTCAAAATTCGCCTCCAAGGTCTATATCGTACATCGACGTGAAGAATTTCGCGCCAGTAAAGTGATGGCTCAACGTGCATTGGACAATCCGAAAATCGAAGTCAAATGGAATTCAACAATCGACGAAATCCTCGGCAGCGACGAAGCGGGAGTTCAATCCGTTCGTATTAGTAGCACCGAAGATGAAAGTCAGACTGAAGAACTTGAAGCTGCTGGCTACTTCGCAGCCATCGGACACACTCCAAATACCGAATTTCTGAAAGGGCATTTGGAGATGAACGAAAAAGGCTATCTGAAATGGACCGTTCCATTCAGGACCAACACCAGCGTTGAAGGGGTCTTCGCTGCTGGTGATGTTGCAGATGATAACTATCGTCAAGCAGTCACCGCTGCCGGAACCGGTTGCATGGCAGCTCTCGATGCAGAACGCTTCCTCGGGGTCGACACTCATAACTGGTAAGCGATTGCAGTCGATAAGTTTTGCCGAGCACTTATAAGTGCTCGGTAAAACAAATCCTATTCTCTTCAAAGCGCCTATCTTAGAGAGTGCTTTTCGGATTTTGCGATTCAATTCTATTTGAATCACGCAAATTCCAAACCGGGCTTTACCTGAACTGCCAGCGCTACATAAACTCCCGTTTACAGATCTTCTGGTAACGGAGTGATAGAGATCATGTGGTATGACATTTTGGTATTGGCAATCCTCATTTACTTCACCGTGCGCGGTGCTGCGAAGGGGATGGTCTGGCAACTCGCCGGCATCGCTGGGATTGTCATTTGCTTTGTTTTCGCGGACGCCATTTCTGCCGCGGCTGGACCGTATGTCTCTTTAGAACCGCCACTCAATAACTGGGTGATTCTTTTCGGTGCGTATGTGGTTTTTACGCTTATTTCTTACGTCATCGCAGGACGAATTACCGAATTCCTGGCGAAGGTGAAACTCAAAGAATTTGATAAGCACCTCGGAGCCGTTTTCGGATTCGTAAAAGGGGTGATTCTTTGTCTGATCATCACTTTCTTAGCTGTCACGATGTCTGAAGATGCACGCGAAGCTTTGAAAGATTCTCGCAGCGGAGTTGCTGCCGCTCGTATCGTGAGAACTCTACATCCATATCTCCCAATTTTGCCCGCCAAACTTGTCGACGCTTTGGAGAAATATATCCATTTGTTAGATGAAGATGGAATGCACGAGCACTACGCCGACGATCATGATCATTTTTCAGACGTGAAAAACGCATCTAATTCGAACGATAACGGAGATGTTATTCCGTCGAACCAATCGAATTCAACATTGCTTACGCAGCTCACTCAACTTGTGAGCGTCCAAACTCAAGAAAGTTTAGTTGGCGCTTTGCAGAATGAATCTGATCCCCAAACTCAAAATACATTACTGCAAAAACTGGTCACTGTTTTACAGGATGTTCCTATAGAAAAACGTTCACAGATTGAACGAGAATTTCAATTATGGAGCCAACAAGGCTCTCAGGTATTGTTGGGGCAATTGAAGGACGTTTTACAAGTTTCAAATTCAACCACTGAAGTGATTCCAAATTCAGATCCAATACTTCCAAACTCTACTGCTCCACCAATCATTCCTAACAATCCAGTGGTGGCACGTTCAGAAATTGATTCCATTCGCAAACAGATCGTCTCCGCATACACCGCTGATGAAACAGCGAGACTTGAGTTTGAAAAACAGATTGAAGGTTTCCTGGGGACACTCCCAGACAATGTTTATCTCGGAGTGCTTCAAGACTGGAACGCTGATATCTGGTCGCTGCCTGATCCTGATCGAAAGACATCAGGGCAGAGCACACTTGAAGAACGAATCGTCCGTCAACTGGAAGTCGCTGGTATATCAATTTCCAGCCTGAAACCAGAAATGCAACAACGACTCAAAGCCGTTAACAATTCACCCACTGGCTCGCTGCGATAGAACACTTTGATCCTTCCCGCGACAACAAAGAATGTTTGATGGTGAAAGAACCTGGCGTCCAAATAAAGAAGATTCAGTTCTCTCCTAAAGGGTGACCAGCCGGGGTTTCAAACGAAACCCCTCGTAAAAGGAACAGACCCCAACGTCCGATAATGTCCGTTATGTTCGATTCGGGTATGGATAACACCTAGCCAAACAGATATTGAGGGTTGCACCGCTCAAGCCAATACATCGGTCAACTTTTTGACGGTAGAACAATTTCAGCGGCTTGCTGCAAACAGCTTAGCACTGTTTAGCTATTAGTCCTTCTTTAATGACTCTGATCTTGTGGAATCAGCTCCTTGCCTCAGCAATCCAGATTATCGCTGGTGAACGGACAGGACTTTGTTTCTGACCCCAAGAAATCTCAGTTGCTAATAGCTTTGGGTATTTTCACTCTCCTACCCTGCAAAGCGTTGAAAACCCAAAGGAATTATTTCGGTTAGCAGCTCACGTGGAAGAGCCGTGGGGAATGGTGATTAAGCGTGTCCTTCTTGGAAACAACTTTTTGTATTCTCACAACAAGAAAGGCAAACCGATGTGTAAATGGTGCACCAACATCTGCAGACAGAAATGGCGTTGGTGGATCTGCTCTGAAGCTGAACTAAAGAGCTAGATCTTCTGACTACTTGATTTTTTTCAATGCGAACTTTCCGACTACCATCAATAATAGTCCATTGAGAATTAACAAAATCCCGTTCCATCGATTTTCAGACTGGATGCGCATGATGGCAGGAATTAATAAATCTGAAGAATTTCGAAAGCTCGGAATGATCGCTTCATTGTGAGACATGATTCTTTCATTGTTTGGTGTTTCTACAGCTAGCATTTCCTCCTGGCTTTCGTCGCTTTCAGCTTCTTCATTTGCTATTATGCCTTGCTGTTGAAGTCTATGTCTTAATCGTTCAATTTCTCGGCTTAATGCAGTTACTTCGGTT
>JABJMI010000278.1 GCA_018659505.1 Planctomicrobium sp. | reverse complement strand
TCAATGGTGCAGAGCGTGTGCTTGTTAGCCAGCTACATCGTTCTCCAGGTGTCGATTTTGTTGTTTCTTCTGAGCCCGGGGAACGTAAAGAATACTCTTGTCGTGTTATTCCAGAACGGGGAAGTTGGATCGAGTTCATGGTTTCCAAAAAGGAAACCTTGGGTGTTCGCATCGATCAAAGTGGTCGATTCTCTGCAATGACTTTGCTTCGAGCCATGAGTGAAGAGCAAAGCACAGATACTGAATTACTACGACTTTTCTACGATGTTAAGTCTCTTAAAGTCGGTAAAGATGGCACCGCACTCGCTGGCAAATATGCCGCTGAAGACGTTGTTTACCAAACTGGTGAACGTGCCGGAGAAATTATTGTTGAATGTTGTCACACAATTTCTGCAACCCAATCTGCTGAGATTGCAGAAGCTGGTGTGAAAGAAGTTCATGTTATCGAGGAGGCTTCTGACACTTTGATTCTAAACAGTGTCATTGAAGACTCGACTCTCAGCCACGAAGAGGCGTTGCTGAAAATCTATCAGCGATTACGTCCCGGAAACCCTCCATCTTTGGAGAAAGCGAAAGACTTGTTCGCTGAGAAATTCTATGACGTCAATCGTTATCGATTAGGACGTGTTGGTCGCTTCCGTATCAATCGTAAATTTGATCAAGACATTCCAGATGATGAGATGACGCTTCGTGCAGAAGACATGGTGAACGCAGTTCGCTATCTCGTGCTACTCAGAACAGATGATGACTCAGCACACGTTGATGACATCGATAATCTCGGAAATCGCCGTTTGCGGACGATTGATGAACTCGGAATGGATGAAATCCGCAAAGGATTTTTGAAGCTTCGCAGAACTGTCCAAGAGAGAATGAGCCTCAAGGATGTCGAGGAAATGAGCCCCCGTACTTTGGTAAACCCAAAGAGCGTGTCGGCTGCCATTGATTACTTCTTTGGTCGAAGCGAACTTTCACAGGTGGTCGATCAGACGAATCCGTTGTCAATGCTGACACACGAACGTCGTTTGAGTGCGTTGGGACCAGGTGGTTTAAATCGAAAACGTGCCGGGTTCGAAGTTCGAGATGTTCACATTTCTCACTACGGACGAATTTGCCCAATTGAGACTCCTGAAGGTACAAACATTGGTCTTATTTCCAGCTTAAGTGTCTTCTCTAAAGTCGATGATTACGGATTCTTAATCACTCCTTATCGTAAAGTCGTGAAAGGTAAGGTTGTTGATGAAATCTCATGGTTGCGAGCAGATGAGGAAGCGAATGTTCACGTAGCACCTGCTGATACACATGTTGAAAAAGGAAAAATCATTGACGAGCGTGTTCTGTCTCGTTATCGCAGCGACGTGCATTGGATTCCCGCAGCGGATGTGGAATTCATTGATGTTGCTCCCATGCAGATGGTCGGTGTTTCAGCGGGCTTGATTCCATTCCTAGAGCACGATGATGCGAACCGTGCCTTGATGGGTTCGAACATGCAGCGTCAAGCAGTTCCGCTACTCATCGCAGAGCCACCGCTCGTTGGAACTGGCATGGAAGAAGAAGTGCCACGTTACTCCGGGATGGTTGTCAGATCAGACCGAAATGGCAAAGTCACTTATGTTGACGCCAATGTCATCGAAGTCGAAGGCAAAAAGTTCCCACTGCGGAAATACACCGGCTTGAACGAGCGAACTTGTTTGAACCAAACTCCGCTTGTGAGCATTGGTCAGAAAGTGAAGAAAGACGAGATCCTCGCTGATAGTGCAGCGACCAAACATGGAATACTTGCTCTCGGTCGAAATGTTCTCGTGGCGTTCATGTCGTGGGAAGGTTTCAACTTTGAAGATGCGATCATTCTTTCCGAAAGACTCGTTAAAGACGATGTTTACACCTCGATTCATATTGATGAATTTGATGTCGAAATTCGCGAGACGAAACTCGGCCGTGAAGAATTCACCGGTGACATTCCGAATGTGAGTGAGAAAGCTCTTCGTCATCTTGATGCAGAGGGGATCGTTCACGTTGGAACTCGAGTCAAGCAGGGAGACATTCTTGTCGGGAAAGTAGTTCCAAAAGCGAAAGCGGAACTCACACCTGAAGAAAAACTGCTTCATGCCATTTTTGGTAAAGCAGGTGAAGACGTTAAAAACGAATCACTGGAAGTCCCCAGTGGCGTTGAAGGAATCGTCATTCAATCTGAGAAATTCTCTCGTCGAATGAGTCTCTCAGAGGCTGATCGAAAAGATTTTGACGAAGAAGTCAAAGCTGTTGAAAAGGCTGGTCAAGACAACATTGTCAAGAAATTCCAAGAATTTGTGACTGAGTTTGACGCAGCATTGGGACGACACCTTGCTGATGAAGATGGTCGAGAAATTCGTTCTATCGACGACACCAAGTTTGTTGCTAATTACGCAAAAGCTTTCGAGGCAACACACTACGACCAACTCGATGTTCGTTCTCCACAGAAGCAAGCAGAACTTCGCAAGTTAATGACTGATCAATGGCCATTTGTCCTCGAAGTCATTAACGAAGCAGAACAGAAACTCAACAGCATGAAGCGGGGAGATGAACTTCCAAACGGCGTGCTGCAAATGGTGAAGGTCTATGTTGCATCGAAACGACAGATTTCAGTCGGTGATAAGATGGCCGGTCGTCACGGAAACAAAGGTGTGATCTCCAAAGTTCTTCCGGTTGAAGATATGCCATATCTTGACGATGGAACTCCGATCGACATCATCCTCAATCCGCTGGGTGTTCCGAGTCGTATGAATGTCGGTCAGATTTTGGAAACTCACCTGGGATGGGCGGCAGCCAAACTCGGCTTCCGGGCAATTTGTCCAGTGTTCGACGGTGCTCCAGAAAGTGAAATCAACGACTGCCTGCGAGAAGCAGGTTTGGCTGAAGAAGGTAAAGTCCATCTGAATAATGGTCACACAGGTGAACGGATGGAGCAGAAGACAACCGTTGGTTACATCTACATGCTCAAACTTCATCACCTTGTCGATGATAAAGTTCATGCCCGGGCAACTGGTCCTTACTCGCTCATCACTCAGCAACCACTCGGCGGTAAAGCTCGCTTCGGTGGACAACGCTTTGGAGAGATGGAAGTTTGGGCGTTGGAAGCTTACGGAGCAGCTTACATTCTTCAAGAGTTATTGACTGTCAAAAGTGATGACGTTGAAGGTCGAACCAAGATTTACGAATCAATGGTCAAAGGTGAAAACACCTTGGAAGCAGGGACACCTGCGAGTTTCGATGTTTTGAACAACGAAATTCGTGGACTCTGT
>JABJMI010000507.1 GCA_018659505.1 Planctomicrobium sp. | reverse complement strand
TTGTTTCGTTGGTCCCGAAGTCAACCTCGGGGACGACTGCATTCTAGATAGCCATGTGACATTAACCGGTAAGACGACGATCGGTACCAAAAATCGATTCTGGCCGACAACTGTCATTGGCGGAGAACCACAAGACTTCTGTTACCACGATGGCGCTCCAACTCAGGTCATCATTGGGGATAACAATCAGTTCCGCGAAGGTGTGACCGTTAATCGTGGTGCAGAGAAAGAAGATGGTATCACTCGCATAGGAAACGATAATTTCTTCATGGCGAATTCACACGTCGCCCACAACTGCTGCATCTACAACAACGCGATGTTGGTAAATGGGGTCTTACTCGGTGGTCACGTTCACGTCCATGATCGGGCGATCATCTCCGGGAATTCCGCAGTTCACCACTTCACAACCATTGGAACACTCGCCTTCATCGGCGGTTGCTCTCGCATCACGACGGATGTGCCTCCCTATATGATGTGCGTCGGAAACGACAATCCTCAGATTCGCACCGTCAATCTGATCGGTATGAAGCGTTCTGGAATACCAGAAACATCAATCAAACTTATCCGTCAAGCACAGCGAATGCTTTATCGCGAGCACAAGAAACTGGATGCGGTCAAGGAACACTTCCAGCAAGAACTCGATGGCATCACACCGATCGAGCTGGTCGTGTTGTTTAATGCAATAGACAAACAAAGGGCCGGACGCATGGGACGCGGTCGCGAAGCGGCACGTACAACGCCGCTCGTTGAGAAATCAGATCAACTCAAGAAATCTGCATAATCTAATTTTTGTTTAGCCCCACAGTTTAACTGTGGGGCTAAACAGTTTTTTGCAATCAAAGACATATTACTCACTCAACTCTACCAACTTAGCGTGCTCTATGAACAATCCTCTTAATGTTGCAGTCGTCGGAGTCGGTGCCCTCGGACGTCATCATGCCCGAATTCTCTCACAACTTGATAACGTCAATCTAGTCGCTGTTGCTGAGCCAAATGAAGAACAGGGCAGGGCGGTCGCTGAATCTTGTGGCTGCGAATGGACGAATGATTTCCGCACACTTCTGAAGTCTGTCGATGCAGTCTCCATTGTGGTTCCAACGGTCATGCACCGCACGATTGGCGAAGTCTTCCTTAGCCACAGCGTTCCCGTATTAATGGAAAAACCTCTAACGGCAACCGTTGCCGATGGAGAAGTCCTTGTTCGACTTGCACAAGAACACAATGTCCCGCTGCAAGTAGGGCATATCGAACGCTTTAACCCTTCGTTTCAGCAGTTGTCTGAATGGACAGACGAACCGAAATACATTCGCACTGAACGAGTGAGTCCGTACGCATTTCGATCAATGGATATTGGAGTCGTCCATGACTTGATGATTCACGATATCGAACTTTGCCTGTCATTGACCCAGGAAATGCCAATTGAAGTCGATGCGTTTGGAGTTTCTCTCGTCGGTGGTCGCGAAGATGTGGTTCAAGCACGTCTCACTTTTCCAAATGGCTGCATCGCTGACTTAACTGTGAACCGAGTGACACCCGGAGCTACGAGAACAATTCAATGCTGGTCTGAAAAAGGCTGTGCTATCACCGACCTGACTGCGAGAACCACAAAGACGTTCTCGCCAACTACGATGATGCAAACAGGCAGTCTCCCGTTCGAGATTGCTCAGTCGAGACAAGAGACGATTGAAACTTTGAAGCCGAAAGTCTTTGGGACATTCATTGAACAGAATGAATTACAGGCAGCGGATTCAGACGCTCTGACCGCAGAACTTACATCATTCATTGACGCTGTCGAACATCGGAGACAACCCGTTGTCAGCGGGAGTCATGGACTGGCAGCGCTACGTGTTGCAGAGGCAATTCTAGATTGCGTTCACAACCACGAATGGGACGGCACCGCAGACGGACGAGTTGGACCAAACGCATTGCTTGCTAGTTATCTCGGAGACTCACACTTCGAGAACAGTTCAGATTCTGCGGCTGCTTGATTTTAATCAAGCGTTTTGCCGAACACTTCAAGTGCCCGGCTAACTCGTCTATTCCCATTCAATGGTACTCGGTGGTTTCGAGCTCACGTCATAAACCACGCGATTCACGCCGCGAACCGAATTGATGATTCGCGTTGAGACTCGCTGAAGCAGATCATACGGCAAACGTGACCAATCAGCGGTCATGAAGTTGTCGGTATCAACCGAGCGAATCGCGATCACATCTTCGTAGGTTCTGTCATCGCCCATCACCCCAACAGTTTGCAGCGGTAACAACACAGCAAACGCCTGTTGAACTTTGTGGTAGTAATCCGACGCGTAAAGCTCATCGATGAAGATGGCGTCTGCTTCTTGTAGTGTTGTCAGTCGCTCTTGAGTGATGTCTCCTAGGCAACGCACCGCCAATCCGGGACCGGGGAAGGGATGTCGCCAGATTAGTTTCTCGGGCAATCCAAGTTCATGCCCCATTAGGCGAACTTCGTCTTTGAAGAGCATTCGCATCGGCTCAATCAACTCGAATCCCAACTCCTTCGGCAAGCCCCCCACATTGTGGTGATACTTAATCGTCGCAGCCGGTCCATCAGGATTTGCTCCCGATTCGATCACATCAGGATAGAGAGTTCCCTGTGCGAGAAACCTTGCGTCATCAATATCTTTCGACTCATCTTTGAAGACATCGATAAATTCTTTGCCGATGATCTTTCGTTTTTTCTGCGGATCGCTGACACCTGCTAATGCGGTGAGGAATCTCTCGCGTGCATCGACGACTCGCAGGTCAGTTTTGAAATGCTCTCCGAATTCGTATTCGACTTGTTCGCGCTCTCCTTTTCGCAACAACCCGTTGTCGACAAAGATACATGTCAGTTGTGAACCAATTGCTTTGTAGAGAAGGGCAGCGGTCACCGAGGAATCAACTCCACCCGAGAGACCACAAATCACCCGCGAATCGCCAACACGTTCGCGGATCGCTTCAATCTCTTGATCGATGAAAGAAGAGATTTTCCACGAACCTTCGCAGCCACAAATCTTGCGAATGAAGTTGCCGATTAAGTGTTCGCCATGTTGAGTGTGCGTTACTTCCGGGTGAAACTGCAAACCGTAGATTTCACGTTCACGATGTTTGATCGCTGCGTTCGGGCAGTCTTCAGTTTCTGCGAGAACCACGAAGTTCTCATGCAGATTCTCAACACGATCTCCGTGACTCATCCACACAGTGAACTTGTCCGGCAGACCAGCAAAGAGCGGTCCACCATCTTCGCAGTTTATCTCGGTGTGTCCGAATTCTCGCGAGAGGCTCGGCTTCACTTCGCAACCAAGTGATCGACATTCCGCCTGCATTCCATAACAGATTCCGAGAACTGGAATCCCCAGATCAAAGATTCCCGGATCAACCTGCGGAGAACCATCGGCATACACGCTCGCTGGTCCGCCAGAAAGAATCAAACCTTTCGGAGCGATCTCCCGAATACGCTCCGCCGAAAGGTCGTGCCGAACCAACTGACAAAAGACATGCTGATCCCGCACCCGCCGAGCAATCAGCTGCGCCGTCTGTGATCCAAAATCCAGAACCAGAACCGTTTCCTGCTGAATATCACCCGCACTGGTCATCAGTGAATCGTCTGATGTTGAAGAAGTTGTCATAAAATTGCCACACTTACAATAAATACTTACGTGCCATGTCGATTCACAATTATCAGGGAGCACCCCCTAGAACCTTGGCTACCGATTGACTCTCAAAAAAGTCGAATCGGGCATTTTAGCTGCTAATCTGTTGTTCGCAAGAAGAGCGTGTTAAGAATTGATTACAATCCCAGCATCAAGATGTGAACGCCATGGACTGTCTGACTCTTGAGTTCGACCGATATTCCCATCCGAACGATATAAGGCATTCCGCCGTCACTGTTCGCTACGGCATTAGCTTCTATCGCAGACTCAGTCAGCGGTAGCTGAAAACCATAGTTTTTGTATTTCTTTGACGGAGAAAGTGTAATGACGTCAGCGTGAGATAAGAGGTCACCAAATTCGCTGATTGGCTGACCGATGGTCTTATTCTCGCTTGCTTGCAAGATGAAACGCCCCACAGAGGGAGCTGTCTTTTCAAAGTCGATCCGTTCTAAACTGTCGCCTTCAATCGTTTCGGACTTAGGCAACGCTTCTGACGGTTGGCATCCAGAAACAAACAACATCACGAGAAGAACAACTGGAAGCTTTGGGTATTTCAAAATATAAACGCCCACATTCATTTGTTTGGTCATTTTGCAATCTTTCGATAGCAGTACAAGGGGCGCTCTTTTGCTGAATCAAAGCCCTTGCAAATAAACATAGACATAAGCAATTTCCTGTGTCTTTTTATCAACACGAATCACCAGCATAGGCCAAAATACAACACCGCCGCCTTCTCCTCCATCAGTTGATATTTGATTTGCATTTTTTAAATCTTCAGTTATTGGCAGAGTGAAATCGTAAGAATGTAAACGAGTCCCGTCATCAAGATTATCCCTCGATAGTGCATGTTCAAGCAATTCTTCAAAGTCTGATAGCGGTCGACCTATCATCTTGTTTGCCTGAGCAAGTTCGATAAATTCTCGTATTGCTGGTTCGAGTTCCTCAAAATCTATCGCATCCAGTGCACGCTGTTCAATTACTTTTTGACGTAGAGGCGGTTCAGAGTTGCAGCCACTTTCCATCAGGCACAATGACAGTAATAGCCCAAGATGAATCGGTGAAATGTTTGTCATTGTTGCCTTTCCTGAATGCACAAACGGAGATTGATCATTCTGAAGCATAATACGTAAGAAACATCTCAGTCTGTGAAAGCGAATATCCTGAAAACTCAAAAAATGACGAAATGCTCCTCAAACGCTTTATTCGAGGTGCCTGAGCCACTTTCCACAATTCAGCCCATGGACGAGGCGGCATCACGCAGTTACGATAGGGCGGTTATTGGGGAGATACCCCATACAATATAAATACAAAACAGAACCGCTACGGCGTCTTCCATAGAAAGGATGACGAATATGTCATACCAACTTCCTGAACTGGGTCAAAATCCTTCCACCACTTCCGCTGGAACCAATCCCGGTAGCTTTGCGAAGAAAGCTCAGATTGCTCCTGGTGTCGATGGTCGCTGGACGTTTGCTTCGCCTGATACACCGGGGATGCCCGAGCCTTCTAACAAAACAGCTTGGGACTTTTTGCCTGAGAACTGGTCCACAGGTGTCATCACTGAAGGAGATGTTTGCTCCGAGAGTGGTCGAGTTGTTTTTACTCAATCAGACACGTCGTTGCGAGAAGTGACCTTTCCAGCTGACTTCGAACCAATCACTCAGCTTGAATCTGCTCGTGTCGGAATTGTGACGCCTGAGATGGAAAGGGTCGCTGAGCGGGAAACGCATCTCACACCCGAACAGGTTCGTGACGAAGTCTCTGCCGGTCGGATGGTCATTCCTGCGAACAAGGTTCACTTGCAGCATGAACTCGATCCAATGGCGATCGGTCGTGCATCGAAGACAAAGATCAACGCCAACATGGGGGCGTCGCCTGTTTCCTCGGGAACAGATGAAGAAGTTGAGAAACTGAAATGGGCAGAGCAGTGGGGCGCCGACACCGTGATGGATCTCTCCACCGGGGGAGACATTGATGGCTGCCGAGAAGCGATCATCCATAATAGTAACGTCCCCATCGGAACCGTGCCGATCTACTCGATGATCATCGGTCGTAAGTTGTACGATCTCAATATGGAAATCATTTTAGAGTCGCTGCAACATCAGGCGGCGCAAGGTGTCGATTACTTCACGATTCATGCGGGCGTGATGCACGAGCATTTGCAGTATGTGAAAGAACGTCTCATCGGCATCGTCTCGCGCGGGGGATCGCTGCTCGCGAAATGGATGATCGATCACGATGAAGAAAACCCGATGTACACAGGTTGGGAACAAATTTGTGATGTCATGCGTGAGTACGATGTCACCTTCTCGATTGGTGACGGACTACGTCCCGGTGGACTCGCTGATGCAACGGATCAGGCTCAGCTTGCTGAACTTTGTACTCTGGGCGAACTGACCGAACGTGCCTGGCGAAAAGGTGTGCAGGTGATGGTCGAAGGTCCGGGACATGTTCCGTTCGACCAAATTGAATACAACATGAAGTTGCAACGTACCTTGTGCCACGGTGCTCCCTTCTATGTGCTTGGACCATTGGTGACCGACATCTTCCCCGGTTACGATCACATCACCAGTTGCATCGGTGCGACAGCTGCGGGATATCACGGTGCGAGTATGCTCTGCTATGTGACTCCGAAAGAACACTTGGGACTTCCGAAAAAAGACGACGTCAAACAAGGTTGCATCGCTTACAAGATTGCCGCTCACGCTGCCGATGTTGCTTTGGGTATTCCAGGAACGCGTGATGCAGACGACGAACTGACGAAAGCCCGCGCCGCACTCAACTGGGAGAAGCACTTCGAACTGAGCTTCGATCCCGATACCGCCCGCGCCTATCACGATGAAGACCTCGACGTCGACACTGACTTCTGTGCCATGTGCGGTCACGACTGGTGCAGCGTCCGTATCAGTAAAGAGATCGTCCAGTTCGCCTCCGGCAAAGACGACGACTACAAATGGGACAAAGCGAAAGTCACTTCGGCTCTTACCGCAGAACAGAAAGAGATCCTCGAAAAACGCGGCGTCCTCTCACCCGATGAGATCCACAAACTCGCATCGAAAACCAAGAAAGCCGTCGGCACTAAAGACGACAAAGCCAACTGCCACAGCGACTACGTTGATGACGAGGCGGCTAAAGAGATCCAGAAGGATGTGAATCTCGTTGAGTTGGAGACGAAGTGATACGCAGGGCTAGTCGATTTACCATCAAAAGCTGATCGATTCAATTTGGGGGCTGTCATGAGTGATGCTGGTACGGTGACTTTTGCGATGTTTCAGCAGCCTGAAGAAGCTGCTATGGCTCAGGCGTACCTTGCAGAAAATGGCGTAGAGTCTCATCTCCTCGGGGAAGTGATTGGTACAACATTAAATTATTTCGGGACTGCGACCGGCGGCGTTCGTTTACAGGGTCTCGTCGTTGACTCCGAGAGAGCGGTCGAATTGTTGACTGCGTTAAAAAGAGAGACTAAGCCGAAAAAAGGGAGAGTGGCTTTGTCCTCAATGCAAAGAAACCGTTGATGCAAACTTCGAGGTCTGTTGGTCTTGTGGGCAAGAGCGATCAGAAGAACTGATAGCAAGTCTTGATTCGGGGCAAAGCGACATCGATTCAGATTTCGCAACGACTGCTGAAGAACCGACCGCTGATTTATTGGACCGCGCATGGAAGGCAGCGGTCTTAGGAATTGCCTTTTTTCCAATTCTCTTTTATGCATTGCGGTTGCTGGTAAGACTCTCCGTGCGTTCTGATTCAAATACGAATCAGGCGAAACTATACGCGTCTTGGTTCATCGTGCTGGGGACGCTCCTCGGGTTGCTCTCTTTTTACGTCTTAATGATTTCCCCGCTTTTCTACACTTGAAAGTCGATTCATGCCAAACAGACCTGCTTCTTCTCGCAGAAATCCGTCCATGAATAAGAGAAAAAGAAAACGCTCCAAAAAAAGGAAGAAAAGTAACGTCCCAGCAATCTTTACTTTTCCTCTGGTTTTGGTCCCAGTCTCTCTCGTGCTTGTGCTTGGAATTCTGTTTGCGCTTGATGTGCCGAGTAAAGTCTATCGTCTCGGTGGAAAAGCGTTCCGAACAGTTACCAATACAAAGTCGACAGAATGGCCACCTGCTGAAGGCGAAAAGATTTATGGTGATACTTTCGGCGAGCAGATCGTTGAGTTCAAGGAAAATACAATCTCATATCCATTGAGAAGGCGGTCTATTGATCCTTGGCTAGAAATCTCAAATGCAAGTGTCAGTTTCGATACGGTAGCTATAAAAAAAGCGAACTTCACATTTGACGTTGAAAAGATTGAACCTATCGGCGAACAATCCTTTTACGTTTTTGCGAGAAGAAAGATCGGACCCTCAAGAGGTTTTACTCGGATGACGTCTGTTAAATTTCCTGGGAGTAAAAGACGAAAAGAGACGTTGACTGCGAGCCTGCATCTCTTGGTCTCTCCGAATGCCGAGTTTGACTCCTCTCGGTATCAGGATTGGGAAATCTATATCGTTGCAAATGATGGCAACTACAGAATGAATCGCCAATTAAGTGCCGGTATCGGGTCTGGTCCCGCGCAATTCAAAGTGTCGAATTCTTTTGTAATTGGTTCTATTGATGATCTTACCGTTGCAAGAGAATGGCATCCGATGGAAAAGGAGTATTTATTGTCAAAGCCGAACGGCGAACTTTTCTTGACCTTCGAAGGAGCAGAAGTGGTCTCGACGGAACCGTTTAAAATTCCAACAGCAGAGGAACTTCGAGGGGCTTCAAGTGACCGACATGCTGAAATGAAAAAGAAGCATGAGGAAGCAGTCGCTCGTATGCGTGCTGGGAGTTCATCACAGAACTTGTCCTCCAAAACAAACACTGAATTTGATTCGAATTGGAAGATGCTCAAACCAGCGGGGGGAAGTTTTGACTTACTTGTTCCAGACGACACTGAAATGGTCTCAACGCGGACAATACCGTTTGGTGAGACTTCAATTCAAACTAAGATTTCGAAATATACAGGCAGGACAAGAACAGCAAGCCTCAGGCTTGATTGGGTGAAATATTCAGAAAAAATGGAACCAGAGTTGTTGAATCAGCTCTTGAAAGCTCCTATCGCTGCCATGATTCCAGGTAACTTGGAAGTAATAGATGACTCCGAGTCGGAATTCCAGGGATTTCCTGCACGACATTTCTCAGTTCAACAAGGAGAGATGATCTCCGACGCCAAGTACATTATTGGAGATGATTTCGCAATGATTGTGATCATTTCATACAAAGAAGGACGCCCCGATGATCTTTCAAAGTTTTGGGATTCAATTGAGATTAATGCCAGAAAGTGATTAAAACAACACACTGATCCACAAACCCAAAGTAACCAACGCCATCCCGACGATGCTACACCCGAAAGCGGTTTCGGAATCT
>JABJMI010000254.1 GCA_018659505.1 Planctomicrobium sp. | reverse complement strand
GGCTGATCAAGATCTAGAGATCATGCAGGCACTCCGTCAGGAAACCGATGCTGTGCTGCGGGTTGATGCCAATTGTGCTTGGACCGCCGAGCAAACCGTTGAAATGTCTCACGCTTTGCATGAACTGGATATCGAATTCATCGAGCAACCGTTGCCAGCAACTGCATCCGCAGCGGACAAAGAGTACGTTTACAAAAACTCTGTGCTTCCGGTGATTGCCGACGAAAGTTGCATGCACGAGGATGATGTGATTCGGTGTGTTGATCGTTTTCATGGAATCAATGTCAAGCTCAGCAAATGTGGCGGTCTCACGCCAGCGTTTCGTATGCTCAAGAAAGCTCGTGAACTGGGACTCAAGACGATGGCGGGATGCATGATCGAATCCGATGTTGCGATTGGGGCAGCCTTGCAACTTTCCCCTTTGCTCGATTTCGCGGATCTAGATGGTTCCGTGCTGTTGGCAGAACAGCCCTTTACCGGTGTGAGCATCATCAATGGAACGATGGCTAAGCCGATCGGTGTAGGCACGGGTGTTTCCGCTATTGCTGCCTCCACCGAAGTCTCGAATTATTAAAAAGAAACCATTGCGAAAGATATGATGATGCGATTCACTAATCAGATATTCGTTGGACTTCTAAGTCTCGCAAGTATTTACTGCTTGTTACCAGTTGATGCTGTGGCCTGTACGACATTGGTTGCTTCGGGGCGTGCAACGGTCGATGGGCGTCCGTTGCTGTGGAAGAATCGTGACTATTGGCAGCGTCACAACGAACTACTTCACGATGACACTGGCAAGTACACCTTCGTCGGAATGGCGAATGCGGGTGCGACTCGAAATGTTCGGATGGGTGTGAATACAGCGGGGCTCTGCGTTGAGAACTCGACGAGTCGTGATTTGACGGGAGAGACGAATGATGGCCCCACGAACGGAGCATTCATTCGACTTGCGTTGCAGAGCTGCGCGACTGTTGAAGAAGTGCAAGCATTGCTTGAGATAACGAATGAAACTGGTCGACGTACTCACGGAAATTTCGGCGTGATTGATGCTCATGGTGGAGCGATGATGTTTGAAATCAGTCACCACTCCTATCGTGCCTTCGATGCCAATGATCCGGAAGTTGCACCGCTAGGATTTATCGTCCGTTCCAATTTCAGCGAAACAGCCCGCGACAAAAAGCCCGACGAAGAACAAGTTCTGTCGAGCCTGTATTCATCCGACCGATATCTGCGTGCCTATGAACTGTGCGAATCTCGCTTGATGACATCGAAGCTGGATTTAGAATTCATCCTGTTTGAAGTCTGTCGCGACATCGACGGTCCGCCCACCTGCGACTTCGGTTGCGAGCTTGATTCAAACGAGACGCAAGGTGTCGGGACATTCAAAACCTCGTCGACTCTCAGCCGCAACTCAACAGTCTCAGCAGTTGTGTTTCAAGGAGTGAAGCCAGGTGAGTCGCCTGCGAAAACAACCATGTGGTCGATCCTTGGCGAGCCGATGTTCAGTGTCGCCATCCCAGCTTGGGCATCTCAGGGCGGAGTTGCTGAACAAGTTGACGGACCGCTGACCAGCTCGCTATGTGATTTGTCGTTGCAGTTAAGAATGGCGAATTATGATCAAGATGGGCGTGAAATCAAAACCAATAATCTACCGATGATCACTCGTCGGATCAAAACCTTTGAGCAAGCGCTGATCGCCAAAACCCAGAAGTCAGTTGCGACCTCTCCCGCTAGTCAGCTTAAGCAGCATAATGAAGCTGTCGAGTCAGCGCATCAATTCTTGCAACAACTCTGTGATGTGTACGCACGCAGGGATACAAGCCTCGTTTATGCTGAAAGTGAATTAGAAATCGCGGTTGATTTTCAATTTGAAGATGAGAATGCAACAAAGCTCGCAGAAGCTAAGAATTCTGCAGGCGACGCCAAGTGGAGTGGCGGCATGACTGATTGTGCCGTCCATAACGGGGCACTCCGCATGCAGCGCAACAAAACGACTCCGGTGAATCGATACTTAGACATGATTCCCAAAGTTCGTACGAGTAATGACGATGCACGCAATCCGAAAGCGCACCAAGGCTGGATTGTGATGGAGGTCTCTGGCTGGAATTTGCGAGGAGCCACGCCGAACGAGCTCGTCCGAATCGGTTTCTCTTCACAGCCCGAAAAAGATTTGCACACGGTCGGTTTAGTCATCGAACGCACCGCTGAAGATGTGGTCTCCGTCTCGGGTGTCGCCTTTGGAGATGGTGGGTCAAAGATTGAATCCACAATGAAGTGGCCTACCCAACAATCCAAACCTGTCACGTTCGTTCTGGAGTTAGACAAGGCTCGTGGCAATCCAGACGAAGGCGATGTCGGCGGACTGTATCGCATTTTCTACAAGCAAGCAGTCGACAAAACCTTTACTCAAATCGGCAAAACGGGCGACGTTCGTAGACTTCGAAACGGAAATTCTATGCACTTTCGCACCGCCGGTTTCTTCGGAGCGAAAGAAGAGTACTTAGACATCGATCGTATTTATTACACCAATACAGATCCTCTCAACAATTAAAGGCGATTACGAAATATGTGACACCACTGAACACCATTTAAAGAACCCGTAGAAGCACAGCAACCATGACCGACGAATCGACAACAATGACGAATACGGACATCATCAATCGAAAGCTGAATCGAATCGTTCTCGGACTATTTGCGGTTGTCTTCACCTGTCTCCTCGGCTGTTCAGAAAGCGTACAAAGCTCGAATCTAGTCGAAGTAAGAGGCAAGGTAATGCTGGAAGGGCAACCGGTCGAGCACGCGAACGTTATCTTCGATTCTTCCG
>JABJMI010000340.1 GCA_018659505.1 Planctomicrobium sp. | reverse complement strand
TGAACCATCGCGATCAAGCACATTGGCAGCGTCAGCATTTCCATTTCCGATACTGATTTTCCCGAAACTGTTTGATGATTCTCCAAACAGGATTTCTTCGTCCGCGATTCGTGCGGTCAGTTCGCTAAGGAAGAAGTCTCCTTTGCGACCTTCGTAGAATGCACGTCCGGGTCCACGAGCAGGAAGTCGATCATCGGGGAGAACTTCAAGTCGCAAAGCTGTGATTGGTTGTTCAATTTGCGAGAGATCAAATTCCAAATTGAAAACATCTCGCTTCGTGATATCACCTGTTGAGAAGATGGAATTGTCTGCCAAAACTTCCAGGCGTGGAAGATTCGTTGACATCTTCACAGGAGCAACGCTCTTCCAGTCCCGAGCATTTGCGAACTGAGCTTTCAGCCATTCATGGAACTGTTGACCGAGATTCTTTGCTCTCAGTTCTTCTGTTGTTCCTTCACCTTCCATTGGTGGGAACTGCGATGGCAACGCCGCTTCGAGTTTTTCGATCTCGTGCTGTGTATGCGTACGTCGCTTTTGAATCTCTACATCTGGCAGAATAAGATCTGGTTCATCGGCATTGTTCAGCAAACCGAACATCGCGTAGTAATCGGTGTGCGTGATGGGATCATATTTGTGAGTGTGACACTGCGCGCAGCCTGTGGTCATGCCAAGCCAGACGGTTCCCGTCGTGGCGACTCGATCGACCATCGAATGGAAGCGATACTCCAATGGATCGATTCCACCCTCTTCGTTAAGCATCGTGTTGCGGTGAAAACCCGTTGCGACCAGTTGATCGGTCGTCGGTGCAGGCAGCATGTCGCCGGCAAGTTGTTCAATCGTAAATTGATCAAATGGGATGTCGTCGTTTAAGGCTTTGATCACCCAATCTCGATACGGCCAGATTGATCGTTCACGATCTTTTTCGTAGCCGTTCGTGTCGGCATATCGAGCAAGGTCGAGCCAGTGCCGCGCCCAGCGTTCACCGTATTGAGGTGAATTCAATAGTTGTTCGACTAGCTTTTCGTAGGCGTCTGGATCCGTGCTGTTCACGAACTTGTCCGCCTCTTCGATGGATGGTGGCAGCCCAATTAAATCGAGATAAACCCTTCGCACCAATGTATACCGATCTGCTTCAGGAGATGGTTGGAGTCCGTTCGCTTCCAATTTCTTTAAGACGAAATTGTCAATCGGATTGTTCACCCAGTCTGAGTCTCTCGCTGCCGGAACATCGGGAGCCTGCGGAGAAACAAACGCCCAGTGTTGATCAAATTCCGCTCCTGACTGAATCCATTTATGGAGGAGTTCTCGTTCTGCCTCGCTAAGCTTCAACCCAGAGTCTTTCGGCGGCATCACTTCATATGGATGGGCACTATTGATTCTCTCAACTAAAAGACTTTTCTCAGGCTTAGACGGAAGAATCGCTTTCGCACCATCTCGATCTGCGGTTGCTCCTGTGAACGAGTCCAGTCGCAGTTCCGCTTCACGAGCATTCTCATCGGGACCGTGGCACTTAAAGCAATTCTTCGCCAAGATGGGGCGAATGTCTCGCTGATAGCTGAGCGTCGGTTCTTCTGCACAAATAAATTGAGCAGTCATGAAAAAGAGAGCTATTGCTGTGATTGCAAATTGATTCATTGTGTGGAGTGATTAAGGGCGAAAATCTAAAGAATTGGATTATCGACTCTGAATACCTAATCGTCAAATCGCTGGCATTCTTTTCATGGGAATTGATTTTCCAGATTTACGACAGGAATTGATCGACATACGAACATTGAAACTCATAGAATCAAACTTGTACTTGGAATTCCCTTTCTGTCGCTCAATCAAGTACGATAGGAATGATTCTGGAAGTTAGCAGTTGTCCTCTACGAAAGGTGTCGGTTTGAACGCTGCCATACAACTTTTATTTGTTGCATCACTTGCAGCCACACCCGTCACGGTGACGACTCTTGATGGAGAAAGCGTCAAAGGTGATTTGTCGACCTTGAACTCTCAGAAAGTCACCGTTCAAACTGAGGCTGAGGAAAAGACTTTTGCGGTCGAAGACTTGATGTTGCTCGATTTGCAATCGCCAAGCCCGCTGGTTCAAAATCCACCGAGAGCGATCCTATTAAGTGATGGGTCGCAGATAAGCTTTGAGGCAGTTGTCCTCGCTGAAAAAGAATTTCAGCTCACGACTGTTTCGTTCGGTGAACAAACTGTCGCAATGACTAAGGCGCAGAACATTCGCTGGGGAGCGATTGATGAGAAAGTTTCCGAAAGCTGGGTGGATTTGCAATCGAGGGGTGCTCGTGACGATCTGCTGATCTTCCGTAAAGGGGATATTCTCGATTATGTCGCAGGGTCAGTCATTAAAGTTTCGAACGAAGGAGTGACCGTCAATATCCGTGGTCGCGATTTGACTGCTCCCTTAGAGAGAGTTTTTGCTGTCGTCTTTGCGAAGCGTGAAGTGAATGACGCGCCTGGGTTAGGTCTAGTAAGAACCACAAGTGGAGATTCATTGAAGGCGAGTGAATTGTCACTAGAAGAGAATATTCTTTCGATGAAACTTCTCAGTGGCTTGAGCCTCAAGTCCGAACTTCCCAAAATTCGTGAAATCGACTTTGGCGGCGGACGAATTCAATATCTTGCAGACCTTCCATTTGATGAAAGTGCTTCGAAAGCTCCCGATGAAGACTTTCCAGTCGTCTGGTTTACAGCGAAGAATTTCCCCGCTGGCTCAGGCGGACGGCGACAACTGTTGATTGACAGAGAGAGTTATCCCCGAGGATTGTGGCTGCATTCTGGTGCGGTTGTTCGTTTTCGATTGAACCGTGAGTTTTCCGAACTTCGTGCCATGGCAGGTTTCGATCAAACTCATATTGGCAAGATGCCTCGCTTTCAGCCCAAAGTCAATCTCGTGATTGAAGGGGATGGAGAGAAACTCTTCTCTCAAGAATATTCCTGGGATGCTCCTGCCGAGCAATTGAATATCGATTTAAGCAATGTTCGCGAACTCGTTATCCGCGTAGAATCATTAGGAGTCGCCAAAGGGATACTGGAACATTTCGCACTCGGTGATGCACAGGTGATCAAGTGATT
>JABJMI010000217.1 GCA_018659505.1 Planctomicrobium sp. | reverse complement strand
TGCAATTTGTTTTGCATCTACAAGACTTTGCGCTTCAAAATATTGAAGAGCCTCAACCTTTGTTTATAGCGTTGCCACAGTGCTCCCTAACGAGAACCAATTAACTATTGCGAATCCTAAGATGGCAATGAAGATTCCGAATGTAGCTTTCACCATATCAGCTTTAGTCATATAGCCCTCGACTTGCCAGATTTTCTATTTGACTGAATCATTTTCTAAACTACGCGAACGCGCAGCTCATCCTAAAATTCTAGCAGCAAACAAACATTTTTTCGATGTCCAGTGGTCATGTCCGTCATGTTCAATTCGGGTATAGGAAAAACCTAGTCAAATAGATATTGAGAGCTACACTGCTATTGCGAACATAATGGACAATAGCCGAACATCGAGTATGGTTGGTCAGTGGCGTTATTCGATAAGGAGTTAGGCAGGTGAGTTAGAACTCTCAACAGCCACGCCTTCCTCAAACACTCCGATCTTGCGGAACTTTTGGTAGCGGCGTTCCAGCAGGTCTTCTTTCGGGATCTCGGAGAGTTCTTTCAATGCCTGATTGATCGAGGCTGATAAGAAGGTTGCCATCTGGCGGTGGTTGCGATGTGCTCCGCCGAGCGGTTCCTCAATCACTTCGTCGACAACGCCTAGTTCTTTCAAATGAGGACTGGTGAATCGTAAAGCGTGAGCAGCTTTGTCAGCGAACTTGGCATGCTTCCATAAGATGCCAGCACAGCCTTCAGGGCTGATCACGGAATAGTATGCGAATCGCAGAATGGCGATGTGGTCGCCAATCCCGATTCCGAGTGCGCCTCCACTCCCCCCTTCCCCGATCACGATACAAACAATCGGGACATCAATCCGCGACATCTCACGCAAGTTCAATGCGATCTGGTATGCCTGACCACGTTCCTCGGCTTCAATTCCAGGGAACGCACCAGCGGTGTCAATCAGACAAACAATCGGGATGTTGTACTTGGCAGCCATCTCCATTTTGGAGAGCGCCTTGCGATACCCTTCCGGATGAGCCATTCCATAATTGTGTTCGAGCCGCTCCTTAAGATTGCGACCTTTTTGCTGAGCGATCAGCATTACTTTTCGATCAGCGATCTTGGCAAAGCCGGTAAGAATCGCACGATCATCTCCAAACGATTTATCGCCATGCAGTTCTACAAATTCATCGAAGCATAATTCGATGTAATCGAGTGCTTTGGGGCGGGCATCGTGGCGAGCGACTTGAACGGTTTGCCAGGGATCGAGTTTGTCGAAAACTTCTCGTTTCAACTTCGTTAATTCGGTGCGAATATTGCGAATCGATTCGCGGGTCGCAGCACTCGGGGAAGGTTGAGCCTCGAGATCTGCTAACTGTTTTTCGAGTTCGAAAATTGGACGTTCAAAAGCGAGTGGAAGTGGTGCAGACATTATCCGTAATTCTGTATTCAGGTGAGGTAACTATGATTCGAAATAATAAGTCGGTTAGCTGCCCACTTCATTGTGGGCAATCCAATGTGCTTTAGAAATACAATTTGTCCGCCATGGGACGTATTCCGTTAATGAATGATGGTAAGTGAAACTCTTTCTTCGTCACTCAATCTCAAGATCATCAAACGTCGCCAATGGAATATCTTCTTTGGGTTTGTTCTCAGTAGGTTCTTGAGCGGGTGCTGATGGTTGCGGAGTCGCTGGTATTGGTGCGGACGGTTGTGGAATGTTCGCTGACGGTGCCATTTGTTGTGGCGGACCAGATTGAGGAATGCCCTGTTGTGGAGGTTGTGGCATTCCCGGTTGAGGAGTTCCCGGAGGCATTTGACCCGGCGGATATTGCCCTGGTTGTCCCATAGGGAATTGTCCCGCAGGCATCCCAGGGTAACCCGGTGGCATCTGTCCCGGTGGCATCTGTGGATAGCCGGGTGGCATCCCAGGCTGCATTTGTGGATAACCCGGCATCGGATACCCCGGTGGCATTTGTCCTTGTGGCATCATGCCCGGCTGCATCTGTGGATAGCCCGGCATCGGCATTCCCGGCTGCGGAGGATACCCCGGAAACTGTGGTTGTTGCGGTGGCTGTTCAGCGGGTGGTTTCTTCTTTTCGTCAGCAAGAATTATTGGTTTTGGTTTCTTCGGGACTGGCTTACGTTCTACATCTTTACTCTTGTCGCGTGTCGCATCACGACGACTGTTTAAGCGGTCTTCATTCGCTTGTGCATCAGAGAGTTCCGGAGTCTCTTTCCGTTCTCTTTGAACTTTCACCGGGTCTTCCTTGAAGAACGTGACTGATCGCAACTCAGCGAAGAGTTCCTGCATCGACTTCGGTCGGTCAGCGACCTTCTTTGCCAATAATCGCAGAACTAGGTCATCAAGTTCAGGAGTGATGTTGTCGTCGATATCGGAAGGCTTCGCAGGTTTATCGCGCACGTGCATCATCAAAAGATCGTTAGGGTTCGCTGTCCGAAATGGGGGATACCCTAATAATGTTTCGTAAAGCAGAATTCCCAAGCTGTACATATCTGCGGAGGGTGTTAAAGCTTCGCGACGAATCAACTCGGGAGCCAGATATGTTCGTGTCCCCTGAATCACAATGTTCTTTTTCTTAGTCACAGCACGCAGAATTGCATTCGACGGTTTACTGGAAAGCGAAAAGTCGATGAGTCGGACCTCTCCCCCTTTATTCAGCAAGACGTTATCCGGTTTCACATCTCGATGAATCCAGCCCTTCTCATGAAAATAGCCGAGTGCCTGAGCCAACGATTCAACAAGTTTCTTCGCTCGCGCTTGAGCAAGTCCCGGATTACTGCGAACCAGAGCTTTCAGGTTCCCTGCTCGGAAGTATTCCATCGTGAAATAACCGACTGTCTTCGTGATCTTCAAGTCGAAGATGTTGATGATATTTGGATGCTCCATCATTTTCCCGATGGTCGCTTCATGCTTGAGCGATTTCTTTGCTTCGGGGTCTTCTAATGCTTCATCGAGCATTAACTTCATAGCGAGTGGCTGATTACTGCCACTTTTCTTCACTTCCCAAATTTGTGTAGTACTCCCTGTAGCAACACAATTCACTAACTCATAGTCGTCAATTTTATCAGTGTCAGACACGTTCTAACCTCTTGTGTGTTCAAGCAGTATTCCGAATGTTTCTTGTGAGACCATATTCACTATAAACGGTCATGAGTCGTGATTGAAGTTTTTCTTCGAAAGGAAATGATAACTTCGAGACAGTCATGACGATCTGTCTCTGTGGATAGTCAGATTTAGAAGAGTTCGTGAATCTCGCGTTTTCCAAAATTAACGAGAGGAAATGGTCTGCCTGCTGGTCCCGGCAGATGTGTTTCCAAGTCGAAACCCATGCTATGGAAAATAGTCGCAACGACGTTTGCAGGATCGACTGGTCGATCAGCAGGAACTCCTCCAATTGGATCGCTCGCTCCGACGACACGTCCCCCCTGCACTCCTCCGCCAGCGAAGTAGGTTGTGAAACATTGTGGCCAGTGATCCCGTCCACCCGCCGGATTCACTTTCGGAGTCCGACCAAACTCAGCGATATTGCAAACGAGAGTATCGTCCAGCATTCCGCGATCACTCAAATCCTGAACAAGTGAAGCATACGCCTGATCATACATCGGACAGACAATATCCTTCATTCCAGCAATTGAAGTGAATGGCTTCGAACCATGAATATCCCAGGTCACTTCATTGAAGACGGTCAAAAACGTATTGATCGTGATGAAACGAACTCCAGCTTCGACAAGTCGGCGAGCGAGCAAACAACTTTGACCAAAGCGGTTCATTCCGTACTTTTGCCTTACTTTGTCAGGTTCTTTAGTCAGATCGAATGCATCACGTGCTTGAGAACTGGTCATCATGCGAAACGCTGCGCTGAAGTTGCTGTTCAATAAATCAGCGCTTTCGGTCGCTTCAAAGTTTTTCACAGTGGAATCAACGATGTCCCGCATTTTGCGTCGACGCTCTAGTCGAACAGGACCAACGTCCGCTGGCGGAAGTAAATCTGGAACCTTGAAGTTCTTCTGAGAAGGATCTGCGCTTAACTCGAATGGATCATATGCCTTCCCCAAGAATCCTCCCGCTTGTCCATTTGGAAGGTTCCCCCCTCCCCTGCCCATCAATTCGGGCAAGACAACAAATGGAGGCAAATCGGTTTTGCGACCTCTCAGATAGCTGACGACAGCACCTGCATGTGGAGTGTTGACTCCACCGCTGAACTGGCGTCCAGTCTGCATCATTTGCCAACCGGCATCATGCACCGCTGCTCCAGTGTGATGACAAGAACGAACTAACGAGAATTTATCGGCAATTTTTGCATGTTCAGGCAAGATCTCGGAAATCTGGATATCGTCTGCATTTGTCGCAATTGGCTTGAATGGACCCCGAATTTCAGAGGGTGCTTCAGGCTTCATATCGAAGAGGTCAATATGACTCGGAGCACCGAGATTAAAGATCATAATACAGGCTTTGTTCTCGTTACCTGGCTTGATCTTTCCAGCTTCTTTGGCAGCGAGATACTGTGGTAAAGAAAGCCCAACCGCACCGAATGCCCCGACCTGCATGAAATCGCGTCTTGTGAGACCATCGCAATTTTGCGCTTTCCCTTTGCCTTCAAGACTTAACATCGTTTCTCTCCAGTTGAAAAAATTGCCGGTCTTTAATGTTTACGGACAATATCAGGTTAATTTAATGCAATCCGATTCTAACATTTATAGCACTCAAATTACCATTCGAGCAAACCGATCTCTCCCCGAGATCGGTTTCCCAACAGAATGTCATCGCCAGAAGTTGTGAATTCAGCCCTTCTCACCGGAAAATCATTAAAAACTGCCTACAAAACCGGGCAGAATCAATCAGCGATATCAACACGTTCCGATCAGACTGTCCTCATGAGCGGTCTTGACCATTGAAACGTGGCTCTCGTATTCTCCCGGTCCTCTCATCTCAATGAATCCATTCGCGACTTCATTTTGAATTACCTCCCCATCAGCACATCTCATCTCACTCCTAACAAACGATTCGTGACGACATCTCGTTATCAATCGCCATGGTGATCTCATGCAGGCAAGACGCCCCGCGAGTTCCATTCAATCTCAATCTTCCATCGACCAACAGAAAGAGAATTGTTCCCGCCGTTCGTTCCTTCTGAAAGCAGCAGGTTCTTTCGCTGTCGGGGGCATGATCAGTGGTTGCCATGAACTTGGTTTGAATAAGTGGTTCGATAAAGATGAAGCGATGCGAGAGAACGTCCGCTCCGCCATCCTTGGCGAGGAAGGTCATTCGAGGCTGATTGGTGATTACATCAAAATCGCTGACTCAACCCTTGGGTATATCAAAGTTCAAGGTGTTGGATTTGTACATGGTTTGCAAGGAACCGGCGAAGACCCCCCTGCCTCGCCATTGAGAAAACGCTTACTCGACGACATGCGTCGTGAAGAGATCACCGATCCGAACACATTGCTCCGATCCGCAGATACTTGTCTGGTTGTCGTCACAGCTTACATTCCTCCGATTGTTCGCAAGGGGGATGTGATGGATATCGAAGTCAAACTCCCCGATGGTTCTGAGTCAAAAAGTCTGGCGGGCGGGTGGCTCATGCCCTGTCGATTGAGTGAACACGCTTTGTTAGAAGGCAGAGTTCGTGAAGGTTCAGAGATCGCTATTTCAACAGGTCCTATCCTGGTCAACAGTCTATCCAAATTGAATGACGACTCTCCTGCTGGCTTACGAGCGGGCATTGTCCCCGGTGGTGGTCGTTACACCGGTGAAGAACGAAAACTGACTGTCGGCATTCGCAGCGACTATCGCACAGTCAGAATGTCCACAACCATCGCAGACCGAATTGGACATCGCTTCTATGATTACGATTCAAGTGGTATTCAACAAAAACTCTGTTCTGCCAAAAGTAATGCTCACCTCGAACTGATGGTGCATGAACGCTACCGAGAGAACTATCCACGGTACTTGCAATGTATTCGTCACATGACTTTGACTGAGTCCCCAGTCGAAAAACATATGCGGATGCAGCAGCTTGAAGACGGAATCCAATTTGGTCCAACAGCAGAAAAAGCGGCACTGCAACTGGAAGCGGCAGGCTCAGACGGGATCCCAATCCTCAAGAGCGGTTTGAGTTCAAAGTCTCCAGAAGCTCGCTTCCGATCTGCCGAAGCACTGGCTTATCTCGGGAATACCGATGGGGCGACTGTCCTGAAGGACTCGGCGGAACAGGAACCTGCTTTTCGTATTTTCGCACTTGCAGCGCTGGCATCCTTACCAGATTCGAAGACAGCAGAAGCTCTCCGCGAGTTAATGAGCAGCGAGAGTTTAGAAACTCGATACGGTGCTTTTAGAGCATTGTCAACGATGGCTCCCAATGATCCTTTCATTAAGGGCATCAAAATGGAAGGGGATTTTACGTTGCATCTTGTCAATTCAACAGGTGCTCCTTTCATCCATCTGACTCGTCACAAAAAAGCCGAAGCCGTACTGTTTAATGCCGAGCAAGAATTTCAACTCCCAATGTTTATTCGAG
>JABJMI010000260.1 GCA_018659505.1 Planctomicrobium sp. | reverse complement strand
CAGACACTTCGCTGGCAATTATTACGTTTGGGGTCGATGCCGATGGCGAACTGATTGTGGTCGATTACGCAGGTGGTTTGTATCGCATTGTTCCGAATGATGTGCCTGATACGTCGCAGAACTTTCCGCATATGCTAAGTGAGACTGGATTGTTTCAAGAGCATTCAACACATCTTATCAACCAGCCAGGCGTTTACAGTTATGAACTGAATGCCAAAATGTGGCAGGATGGAGCGAACTCCGGGGCAGTGGTTGCCATCCCAGAATCTGGTTCAATCACATGGGTGAAGCCTCACCATCGCTGGGTCTACCCAACAGATACCGTCTTTGCAAAAACGCTTGCCAAGTGGACAGTCTTCGAGAACACTTTGGCACATCGCCGAATCGAAACTCAAATTCTGCATTTTGACGGTAACGAATGGAAGCCATACAGCTATTTGTGGAACGACGAACAGACGGATGCGACGCTCGTACCATCTGGAGGACAGTCTAAGAATTTGGTGATTCAAAATCCTTACCAAGAAAATGAGCTGCAAGAGATTCAGTGGAGGGTCCACAGTCGTGCGGAGTGTATGTCATGCCACGTGAATACGGCGGGTTATGTCCTCGGTTTCGATCTCCCGAACCTCAACCGGGAAACTTCTCTTCTCAAAGATCAATTGAAGCTGTTGTCTGATATCAACATTTTTGACAAGCAAATTCCGAAACCCTGGACCAAGTCAGCAATGGTTTCGCACCAGGACACAGGGGAACTTACTAATCAAGCCCGTTCTTACCTCGCCATCAACTGTGCTCATTGCCATCGGCGTGGAGGAGGCGGGACAGCTGCGATCGAATTTCCATTCGAACATGCGCTCGATAAAACGAATTCAATTGATGTTCCCCCGACGCAAGGGACGTTTGGAATTCCAAATGCGAAAATCATCGCTCCCGGCGATCCATATCGATCAGTCTTGTACTACAGAATGGCGACCATTGGGCGCGGTCACATGCCACATCTGGGAACAACGAATGTGGACAGAGAAGGAATGCAGCTCATCGCGGACTGGATCGGTAGTTTAAGTGAGGTTGATCAACCGATGTACTTGGAGGCGGTCAATTCACAATCCATTCTAGATTCGATTCTGAACAACAAATCAAACGGGCAAGAGATCGAGCATGCATTCGCTTCGACTCCACAAGCGTTAGCACTTGCAGAAGCAGTTCATGAAGTCAAAGATTTTGAGAGTCGCCATAAGATCGCCAGCGTCCTAACCGAGCAGTCACCACCACATTTGCGAGGAGTTTTTGAGAGTTTTCTCCCACCTGAAGAGCGGCAGCAAACTCTGGGGACTGCGGTCGATAGTCATGCAATCCTTGAGATGGGGGGAGATGTCGAGAATGGAAAAGAAATCTTCCATCGAGGAGAAGGAATCTCCTGCCGTAACTGTCACCAGATTTCAGGCGAGGGGAGGCAGATCGGTCCTGATCTTTCCAAAATCGGGAGTCAACGATCTCGATCTGAAATTTTAACTAGCATACTTGATCCATCACTGAAAATTGATCCCAAATATCTCTCGCGAGCAATTGTGACTACAGAGGGGCAAGTCGTCTCTGGCTTACTGATTGAGGAGAATAGTCAAAGTTTGACGCTTAAAGATGCCAGAGGAAAAGTCCACAAAATCTCTCGATCAGCGATCGAAGAAATGGTCACACAACCACGTTCGCTGATGCCTGATCTACTGGTCAGAGAATTGACGGCACAGGAATTGGTCGATCTCTTGGACTATCTGTTTTCACTAAAGTGAGAGACTGTTTAGCTTTGAGGAAAACTTACATTGACTGGAACTCTTGAGCATTTGCTCCAACATTCCCAATTCAAAAATCTCGCACCTTTGCCGGTGGTAATCAGCAGCGAGTCCATTAAGATTACCATAAGTTCTGATTAACTCGCTCCCTCTCGTCATTGGACGATTTTTGAATGGCTGAACTTCACCACGAATGTGGCATTGTCGCAGTTTATCATTTTGGTCAAGAGCAAGACTCTTCGCTCTTACAGGGATATGGACGCGATGCTGTATCGCAAATGATTCCTCGAATGCTGCTCGATATCCAGAATCGGGGGCAGCTCGCTGCCGGCATCACCACATTTAAGCCCGATAGTCAAGATTTGTTACTGACTCATCGGAATGTTGGGTTGGTGTCCGAAGTCTTCAAGATGAGTCGGAAAGAAAAATACAACAAGCTGATGGCTCAACATCAGGGACCGGCTGCAATCGGTCATGTCCGCTACGCTACCTGCGGCAAAGACGATCCCAGCTACGCTCAGCCGTTTGAACGTGTTCATCTCGAAAAAAGAAAATGGTTCTCGTTCGGATTCAATGGACAACTTGCGAACTACGGAGAACTTCGTAACGAAATTACTTCCGGCGGAGATTTTCATCTCGCACGTGAGACCGACACTGAAACATTGATGCACCTCATCAGTCAGGAGATCTCTCTCAAAGCAGATATCTCGATGAAGGATCTGTTATGGAAGATCTCTTCCCGGCTTGATGGGGCGTACAACATTGCGTTTATGAATGCTTGCGGAGACATGTTCGTTTCACGTGATCCACTCGGATTTAGACCACTTTGCTATGCAGAACGTGATGGGTTCTTCGCTGCTGCCAGTGAAAGTGTTGCACTCTCCAATATTGGTTTTGATAGTACAGAAATCAAAGACCTTGCACCGGGGCACGCTGCGATTATTCAGAATGGTCAATTGACCATCGAGCAATATGCTCCACTAGATAAGAAAGCACATTGTTTCTTTGAGTGGATCTACTTCGCCAATGTTTGTAGTCGACTGGATGGGCAAAGTGTTTATCTCACTCGAAAGATGCTCGGTGAGGAACTAGCAAAGCAGGAGACTGAATCGAAAGAAAACGCCATCGTTGTCCCAGTCCCAGATACAGCGAAGGCAGCCGCTGAGGGGATGGCATTCGAGATGAGCATTCCTTGCTTGGAAGGTCTCATGCGTCATCGTGCATTGGGACGAACATTCATCGAAGGCGAAGACCGCGATGCGAAAGCTCGTATGAAATACATCCCTCTTCCAGAAGTGCTAGAGGGGAAGAAAGTCTTTCTTGTTGACGATACTATTGTTCGTTCGACGACTATGAAAGTCCTCGTGGACCAGATTCTAACGCGAGGAAAGGCTGCTGAAGTTCATATCCGTGTGGCGTGTCCGCCAATTATGGCTCCATGCTTTTATGGCATTGACATGCCGGATGTGAGCAATTTGTTTGCGCCTAAGTTTCAGCAGGAAAATGGTAATCTTGATCTGACGCCAGAAATCGAACAGCGAATGGCAAAACATTTCAAAGCTGATTCACTCCGTTATTTACCTGTCTCTTCAATCGCCAAGGCAATCAACATCGATGCAGAACACCTTTGCCAGGCATGTTTAACGGGCGACTATCCGACTGAAGCGGGGCAGACGCTCTATCAGCTATCACTGAATTCAGGTGCCGATTGTGCTAACGGAATTGACATTCAAAATCCTAAACGACTCGTTGAAGGGGCAGCTGAACCGGCGCTTCCTCCAACGCGTTTATGATTCGCCACTTGAAGATTGACGAACGCATATTCTAAATTTGCACAGCGTGGATTTGATTTGCTTGAATTTACAAATTGGATACCGGTTTTCATGAATCGTATCACCTTGTTGAGTTGTTGTCTCTTACTTTGCTTTCAGTCATTTTTGAGTGCAGAGGATGATGAGTACAAATACGGACTGATTGGGACATATCAGTCTGATCAGGCGGTCGCTCGAAGAATAGACTCTGACATCGCTTTCAATTGGGGGACGCATTCTCCGCATTCGCAAATTCCTGCTAAAGATTGGGAAGTCAACTGGAAGGGTCAGATACTGATTCGCTCAGTCAGTTCATATCAATTGCATGCAAAACTTAACGGGTCGCTTTCCATAATAATTGATGGAGAAGAGGTCTTCGCTGCCAGTTCTGATCAGTCAGAATGGGTTTCTGGTGAAACGCTCAATTTGCCTCCCGGTTTTCAAGAGATCGAAGTTTCTTACCGACCATCCGCATCTGGGGCAGAAGTGAAACTGTTTTGGTCGAATGACGCGTTTTCAGTCGAACCGATTCCTTCGCACCAACTGTTTCATGTCGACGAAAATTCCGAAATTGTACTGATTGAAAAAGGTCGTCAGTTAGTCGATGCACATCATTGTGCGAACTGCCATCGAAGCGAGAAAACAATTGATCATCTCTATTCGGCGCCTGCTCTATGGGGTGTTGTAAGCGGGATGAATCCTGAATGGATCGTTCAAAAATTGTTAGGCAAGAATCCAGAATCAAAGAGCGATCAAATGCCGCACTTTGGGTTGAACAAAGAGCAGGCGGAAGACATCGCAGCCTATTTACATCGACTGGAAGCTCCCTTCGATTTGATGACGGCTCCCGATTCAAAACCAAAGAAAGGCGAAATGAATGGAGCAGAGTTGTTCAATTCGCTCGGTTGCCTGGCGTGTCATCAGGTGAACGGATTGGGAACTGATAAACCGTTTTCTGGTGGTGACCTCTCTCATGTCGGGAATAAGCGTTCAACGGACTGGTTTGCCACTTGGCTTTCGTCGCCAGATCGAATCAATCCCCAACACAGAATGCCGAAGTATAAACTCTCGCGAACCGAGCGAGGTTTACTGGCGAAGTATCTGGCAACACTTGGGAAAGAGAAAAACACGAAATTTGGTCGAGCGGAAAAAGCAAGTTACACCGAAAGTTCGATCCGTGGACAGGCGTTAGTCAAAGAGTTTCAGTGTGCGAATTGCCACAAGATTCCAGCGATTGAAGCTACAAACAAACCGGTCTCTCCACTGACAAACGCTCCAGGAAACTGGAAGAACACTTGCCTAGCAGAGAAAGCTAATCCCGCAAAGAAACGCCCGAATTTTCCACATTTGGACCGAGATGCAATCGCTGCTTATCTCAATAGCTTAGGTGGAAAGAAGCGTCAGCAGATTTCAGAATTCGAACGAGGTCAGAGGGTTATCGAACGTCGGCAGTGCCTAGCTTGTCATTCTCGCACCAATGAATCGGGACTCAAAAACCTTGCTAAAGAAATCGTGAAAGCGACTCCCGCGCTTAATGGACAAACGCAGCTTGTCATTCCTCCGAGTCTAAATGCTGTTGGTGACAAATTACAGGATTCAGTTTTGGATGTGGCAGTTTCTGGCAAGCAAGATCGAATCCGCGCCAACTGGCTCAAGATTAAAATGCCGGAATTCCACCACACACCCGAAGAGATGCAGGCACTGAAGTACTATCTCATTCAACACGACCGTCTCCCCGACGAAGCTTCCCAACACCATCCAGAGATAGCACTGTCTGAGAACGACCTTCTACTGACCGGACGAAAACTGGTCGGTGCCGGAGGGTGGAGCTGTATCGCCTGCCACCAGATTGGTGATTATGTCCCAAAGAACACAGCTCTCGGAACACGCGGTTCTGATTTGATGGAAATTGGGAAACGATTACGTCCGGAGTTCTATTACCGCTGGACAAAGGCTCCTATTCGTGTCATTCCCGGTATGGAAATGCCCTCGTTCACGAAACCTGTCCCCGGTGTATTGGATGAAAATGTTCATCAACAACTGGGAGCGATTTTCAAAGCGATGAACGATCCTCGCTTCGAACCACCAACGAATCCTTCACAGGTTGAACAGTTATTGCAGGTCGCAGACAGATCACCGCCTCGAATCGTGCGTGATGTCTTTACTGTCGATAAAGCAAACGGAGGCGGTGCGGTCGCACGTGCATTCGCAATTGGTTTTGACAACCAACATAGTCTGCTGCTCGATCTCGATCAGATGACAATTCGTGACTGGAGATATGGCGACTTTGCCAGCCAGCGCACAATCGGCAAAAGCTGGTACTGGGATCTGGCAGGGGCTTCTGTTGTGAATGGGCTCGATGCGAAATCCGACTTAGTGCTCTTTGACGAGGAAAACGGACTGCAAGAATTAGTAGGCACTGATCCTGAAAGAATTGCTCATCTCACCAAATACGAAGCTATCGGGTATCGTGTCATTATTCACTATGAATTGCGAGTTCAATACAAAGACAAGCCTCTTATCATCCCGGTGAAAGAAATTTATCACACATTCGATACCCTTGACCTACTTCAAAATTCAAAAGTGGTTGGCAGTGGATGGGAGCGTTTTATTACTCCACAGAAACTCCCTTCAGGGGTTCAATTAGGCTTCCGCAGCAAGTCGAATGCCTCCTTTCAGTTTGAAGCTAAGATCAAACCTTATGTAGAGCAAAATATTAAGAATTTTTCTATCGAATCATCTGATGAATTCAACCAGATTACACTTTCTGAAGGACCAGGCAAGGCAATTCGAATTCACTACGACTCGAGTGCGCTTACTCCGCAAGCTCAATTGCCAGAGCAGAAAATCGCTCTGGCAATCACCGACAAGGTGACAACCTTCCCCGGTTACATTGGTCAACGACTACCGCTACCGGTAACTGTCATGCCGACAGCGATTGCTCAAGATCAGCAAGGTCGGTTGTTGGTCACTTCTTTGAAAGGGGATGTTTACCGAGTCTCAGATTCAGATGGCGACGGAATCGAAGAGAACTATGAACTCATTCAGGAAGGTCTTTCAGCGCCGTTTGGAATCGTCGCTGACGGTGATGATATTCTAGTCACACATAAACCGGAGTTGGTTCGCCTCATTGATGAAGATAAAGATGGGCATTTTGAGAAACGAGAGATCGTCGCTGACGGTTGGGGACATTCCGATAACTACCACGATTGGGTCACCGGTCCTGTTTTGGACGATGAAGGAAATCTGTTCATTGCGACTGGCAGCGACTACTCACAGCCGAAGCGTGATCGCAAACTCGCGAAGTGGCGAGGGAAGATCGTTAAAGCTTCGGGAAATGGTGAGGTCGTTCCTTTCGCTCACGAACTGCGTTACCCCATCGGGATTGCAACAGATGCTGTTGGTCGAATCTTTGTTAGCGATCAACAGGGAGTTCAAAACACCTTCAACGAGATCAATCACATTGTTCAGGACGGAGCCCACGGAGTCCCCGGACAGTTAGATGGAGAAGGTTCATCACAACCGAAGTTGCCTGCAGTGCAAATCCCTCACCCTTGGACCCGCAGCGTCAACGGAATTTTCCTTATACCACAAAACAATGCTAGCCCCTTCGCTGGTCATGGAGTTGGTTGCGAATATAACGGGAAATTCTTGATTCGCTTTACGACTCAAGAGGTAAACGGAGAATTGCAGGGAGCTTGCTATCCACTCACGAAACCGGCTTGGGAAAGTGATGGGAATACCTTTCTTGGTCCGATCAGCGGATTCGCTGCCAATGATGGTTCCATTTACGTTGGGAGTATCTACGACTCCGGTTGGTTAGGCGGCCCAAATGTCGGAGAAGTGGTCAAACTGAAACCTGCTGGTGAATATGGCAACGGAATTCGCGAAATCCGTGCAGTCAGGAACGGCTTCGAAATTGAATTTATTGAACCGATAGATTCTCGGAAAGGTCTCGATAAGGAAAACTATTCGCTTTCTGGATACACAAGAATCTGGCAAGGATCTTATGCAACTGACGACTCCGGTCGATATTCTCCAGAGATCTCTGAAATCACGCTTTCTGCGGATCATCGAACAGCAAGCTTAAGCGTCGAGAATTTGAAACCGACATTTGTCTATGAATTCAACCTTGTGGACCTTGTCGATGATGGCATGGAATTCTTCCCATCATTCGGGGCGTACACACTCAATAGAATTCCCGAATAAATGATCATGCTGATCAGTAAATTGACTTTGAATTACTCTTTCCATGCTCAGTAAATGAATTCCTTTCAGTTTGGAATCAATTCGATCAGAGTTTTGCAATCAAGATCATCATCAAAAGTAACCGATTCCATTGCCGGACTTTCTGGGAAGTTGCATTGGAGAGGCTGGCTCTTCTGAACGCTTTTTGACTGACCAAGTTGGCGACTCTTTGGAATTCCTCATGTCGTTTAAAAGCTGATTCAGAACGGCTTCGATTTCTAGATGAGTCCTCTGATTCTGTTTGATCACGAAACTACCTTTGAAGAAGCTTAAGTTCCCCGGTCCATCAAATTGGCTCCAGGAATTATCACCAGTGGTGTAGATCAAAACATCCGCGAGAGCTTCGGGATCTTCGACTTTTAAGGCGCGAACATTATAGACTCGCGTCTCGGTAGAAGCTTGAGCGATTTGAATAGTAGTAATGATTAACGCACCGTTTTTAACGATGTAAGTCAGACCATGTGGCTCTAGCAATAGGTCCAGAGAATCTGCCAATGTCAATTTCGAAATGACTAATTTCAATTCATGGTCCCTGGCAATTTCAAGATCAGCGAGTGCAATTTCATCTAAAATGATTGGAATGTTGTGAGCCGTAGCAAGGTAATCGGAAATGTCCTCTAACGGATTACCGGGAAATTCGAAGAGCGTCTGATGCTTCAAAGCTTCATAGATTTTCTCTTCTGTTTCTGTGTGGTTCGATTGAACAACAATCCGTTCATCCGGCAGTAAACCGCTTTCCAAAAGTATCGATTCTTCAACCGCTTTCTTTTTCACCTGAGGATTATCTTGTGCCACAAGAGGGACAGTTGTACAACAAAACAAAAGCATCAAGGTTGATGAAATTAGATTGCTCTGAGCCAATCGCAGCTTTTGTTGAAACATATCGAAACCTCTTAGAGTTGATTTGTGAATTCAAACTTATTTTACCCTAACCAATCAATCAACGCCAATCTTTGGTTAGGTCAATTTGTGAAATTTCAAAGTGAATGAATACCGTTGATCTACCTGAATGATTGGTAAATAAGATCAGCGGTGGTGATTCTGCTCTCTGAACATTAACCTGCAACGCTGTTGATTTTTAAGTTCCTCTCCATAAGACAATTTCTAATCGCTATGTCGACTGTTGAAGCGAAGAATCTGACAAAAACCTACCGGGTCTATCAAAAGCAGGATGGCATCTTCGCTTCGATTCGTGGATTGGTTCATCGTGAATACAAAACAGTGGAAGCGGTTCGGGACGTCAGTTTCACCATTGAAGAAGGTGAGATGGTCGCTTTTCTGGGACCGAACGGCGCTGGCAAAACAACGACTCTGAAGTTGCTCTCCGGTCTCATTTATCCTACAGCGGGTGATGCGCGCGTTCTGGATTACATTCCGTGGGAACGGGCGAATTCCTTTCGACGACGATTCTCTTTGGTCATGGGACAAAAGAATCAGCTCTGGTGGGATTTACCCGCTCAGGAATCATTCCAACTGCACCGCGAAATTTATCGCATTGAAAAAACTGAATTCGACCGCAGGCTTCAAGAACTGACCGAACTCTTGGAAGTCACCAAACTCGTCAATCAGCCAGTTCGTGAGTTGTCCCTTGGCGAGCGGATGCGAATGGAGTTGATCGCTGCGCTGCTGCATAGTCCGGAAGTACTGCTGCTT
>JABJMI010000814.1 GCA_018659505.1 Planctomicrobium sp. | reverse complement strand
TCGGAGCGACCCCGGTGCCTTCAATACCCAGTTCATCAAATACGGTTTTAAAGAATCGTTCGCCGGCATCTTCAGCCCCTGCCACGGTGGAATAACGCGGTGGGCTTTGCTGTTGTTGTTGAAACGGATTCGTTGAAGGGGCAGCACCTGAAGTCATCATTGTGAACTCTCCTGTTTCACTGACGGTCAGGAATAGACTTTCGGGGTTTCCGGTGACAGTTTCATCAGTTAATGCTTCTCCCATTGGTTTGTCACTTTTCTCGACAAGTTTCGCGAGCGCTTCAGCACGTGCCTTCGCAGCTTCATCCGCCTGTTGTTGCTTCCAGGCTTTTACCAATTGCTGACGGACACTTTTTTCATCGTCGATTGTCTTGGGAGCATAGGCTTGTTTGTAACCCGATTTCCAGAAGATGTAGCGACTTTGGGACATCCCGAATTCACTTTGGTCAAAACGAAATGCACTCCCAACATTGAATAAAATTGATGGAATAGATTCTTGTAAAACATCAACGACGCTGCGCAGCCCACGAGAGTTACCGGAAGACATGACAAAAGCTGAGCCAGCTGGGTAATCCTCAGAAGATCGCAACTCTGTCAGTGTCAGATAAGAAGTTTCGATATATTCCAGGTTGTGACTATCGGCGTACTCTTTGATTTGCTTGGTCGCATCTTCCAGCGATACATATTCGTCTTTTTCAAATTCTCCGAGTCGGTATTTGCTCGCCAACTCAGCGACAAAACCATTTGCTTCGTCCATCAGAGTTGAGATTTTCTGTTGTGTTCTTTCACGCAAAATATCTTCACGAATCGATTCTTTCAGTTCATCAGTCAATTCTGGAACATCAGAAGTCGGGGCAGGTGGAAGACCATCTTCGCCCAGCGCGGGTGTTTTCGTTTCTTCTTTGGCTGGTTCTGATTCATTGGGTTCAGCTGGCTCTTCAGGAGTCTCCTCTTTTGGAGCAGGCTTGTCATCTGGTTTTGCAGGAGCCTCTTTCGCGGTCTCAGGTTGTTCCTTTGGTTCCTCTGTTGCAGGTTGTTCTTCAGCTTTTGGCGGGGCTTCTAATGCAGGAGCTTCTTTTGGTGCTTCTTCAGCTTCGGGTTGTTCCTCTGCTGGAGCATCTTCCTGGAAAGCAACAAACTGTAATTTGCTGAAGGTTGTTTCATTCAAAGACTGATCAGATTCTTCGGTCTTAGGCTCTTCGGTCTTAGGTTCTTCGGTTGTAGGTTCTTCGGTTGTAGGTTCTTCGGTTGTAGGTTCCTCATTGAGAGGTGGAAGTGTTGGAGGCTTCGCTGGCGACTCGATTGGGGCTTTCATTTCTTCTGGAAGCTCTGGAGCGACGTCGTTGACGTATTCTTCCTGATAGCGTGCCTGGATCTCTTCATCGGTCACTTCACCGACTGTTTCTTTAATGTCGTCGAAGACAGCTTCAAGATAGGCAAGTTGGAACTTTGGTAGTTGGAAGAATCCAGGTCGTCCCTCTTCGGGACGTCCTTCAGGTGTGTACCCTGGCAGGTTCTGACGGTATTGATCGAGCAATGTTTGCAACTCCGCATCAGATGGCTGCATCGCATCAGTGACAAAACTGCTCACTGGAACTGAAACGATCTCCGCAGATTGCTTGACGTTGAGCTTCTGGTAGAAGTCCCATTGGTTTTCGGGAGTCATATATGTCTGGCTGCTCAACAACTTGGCAGCTTCGCGTGCCTTAATCTCTTCACGCAACATATCCATCAGCGAACTTTCGGAGACTTGTAACTGTCCTCGAATGTTGGCGAATGCTGATTTCGTCATTTTTTTGTCAGAAACTTTTTGAATGAAATCAAGGACAACCTTGTCAGAGATCACGATCCCCATTTCATCCGCTTCTCGTCTTAAAATTTCTCCTAAAATAACATCTTCAGTCGAGATTTCTTCAGCAGACATAAATCCAAACATGTTGGACCGCATCCGTTGATTCGCAGTGAACTGTGCTTCGCGAATTTTCGCTTCGTCACCGTCTGTGGGAACTCCAGCACTGGCAGCCATCTGCACAAAACCGTTGGCAACTTGCCGTTGTTTAATCAGTTCTGAAACTTCGGTGCCTGTCAGGTTTCCGCCATCGAGTGTCACGGCGCTTGACTCACGACCTGACCAGATCATTGCCAATGCAAGGACGACTCCGAGGATCGTTCCGGTCAAACCCCAATCGTTCGCTTTACCCTGCCTGAGACCTGCTAGCCAGAAAACTCCGCCCAACATTGCAGCGAACAGAATCGCGATCAGCAGTGGCGGCATTTCTCGAGGATCGCTGATCGCTCCGAGAAAAACGAAAGAAATAATCGACAGCCCGGTCGCAACGATCATCAGAATACGTTGGTTCCGGCGAAACAATGAAAAGGGAGAACTCATCCGTGTGCCTTATCAAAAAAAATCGTTGAATCCTTATCTTTCGATCCATTCTCATGTGGTCGAAAAGGAATTATTTCGTTGTTAATTCAGACATGAAATGTTGACTCTGGACCAATCCACGCTTGACAATCGCGCGAATGATTCCGTAATCAGACAGTTGAAGATGACTCTTATAGTCATTTCAGGAGACAAGTTCACGCCTGTTTTGCAAATCATTCAGGGAATGACTCTGAGGAAATTTGGAGCATTCAGGCAAAATTTGCAAGAGATTATTTTAACTGAGAGACTGTTTGTAGCAAGACCAGTGTTGGAAAGCAGCGATCTGGCAAGCTCGCATAAAAGATTTCCTGACCATGGTTTTCGTTTGAAAGATGTACGCCTTGAGCAACATCGATCAAATACAAACTAATCAGGATGCAACTTCGTTCAGTCAAAAAATTGAATTGTCGCAGAGCGAATTCATCCGGCAATCAATTTCAACAATATAATATAGACGGATATCTAAACGTGGTCGCGAAAAAGAAAAAAGGTCTGGTGATCGTCGAATCACCGGCGAAGGCTCGGAAAATCGCTGGGTTCCTTGGCAACGCTTACGACGTCCGTGCCAGTATGGGGCATGTTCGTGACTTGCCAGAGAAGGCTGCTGACATCCCAGCTGCCATGAAAAAAGAGGCATGGACCCGTCTCGGCGTGAACGTCGACAACGAGTTCAGTCCGTTGTATATCGTCTCCCCCGCAAAAAAGAAGGTGGTTAAGGAACTCAAGGCATTATTGAAGGATGCTGAAGAACTCTACATCGCGACGGATGAAGACCGCGAAGGGGAAAGCATCGGCTGGCACTTAGTCGATATTCTGCAACCTAAGGTT
>JABJMI010000433.1 GCA_018659505.1 Planctomicrobium sp. | reverse complement strand
TGGCGGAGAACAACTCAAACAAGATCAGCTTGCACTCCAGGAGGAGATGAGGCAGTTGCTTTTAGAGATCGAGAATTTGGGGATTAGTCAAGTCGCAGACTTATTCGCAGCCTACTTTTCTAAAGTTGAATCCCTGCTAAACCCACCGGACAAACCTGAGGAAAACTTCATCGACGATCACACGCAGGCAATCGAAGAAATTCTCGCGCAGCTCGACATGCAATTAGCTGACTCGTTAAAGAAATTGATAAAACGAGATCAAAAACGAGTTCTTGAAGAACTGAAGCAAGTTGCGGAAGCACTCGGGGAACGACAACTTGTTGCAACGAAGGAGTTGAAAACTCTAGTCACTGCAATCGAGGAGAGTGGACGTCTTTCTCGCCGTCAGCGTCGAGAATTGCTAGAAATTTCAAAAGCAGAACAAGAACTTGCGGATGCTCTTACACCATTTCAATCGCAGTTTGAAGATGAACCAGCAATTCGGAATTCCATTACAGTTTGTATTGCACTCAGCCGACGCTTAGGAACTGAATTTGAATTGGGGGAGATCAATGCTACTCAGCTGAAGTCCATGCAAAGTATCGTTTTCCAGCTGACGCGTTTAACTCAAATCGATTCTATTTCAGATCAATCATCCGAAACTCGCCCTCTTCAACTTTCGGCAGAAACCAGAGAACGAATTCAGCGACTGCTGCAACTTCAAGAAGAATTATTACGCGAAGAGGAAGAATTATTATCACAAGCGGATTCCTTCCCATCGCCCGTTGAGCAGTCATTCATTCAAAGACAAAGAAACATCGATCTGGAATTGAAAAGCTTGTTGAAGGAAATCGACTCTAGCCAGAAAGAATAAGCTTTGGGGTCTTCATTCAGTATTGGGTAACATTAACAAAAAAGAACTTTACCACGGAGACACGGAGACACGGAGAAGAAAACGACGAGATGATCATGGAACCAGTTGATTGAATTCCAGGATGCTCCGTGGTTGTCCAGATTTTGTTGAGATGACTATTGGTGTGAACGCTTCTTTCCTTCCTCAGTGCTCTCAGCGCCTCTGTGGTGGTTCATATCTTAGAATGATTTCAGCTACTAAACTCTCGGAAGAACTAACAACCGAACGAAGAACTCCCAATCGATCAAAATATCTATGCCTCATCAGCCACCAAACATCCTTTGGATTTGCAGCGATCAACAACGCTACGACACAATCCATGCACTCGGGAATTCTCTCATTCGCACACCGAACATTGATAAGATTATCGAGAACGGTGTCACCTTTACACATACATATTGCCAAAGCCCTGTCTGTACGCCAAGTCGCGCCTCTTTTCTGACAGGTCGTTATCCGCGGACGACACGCTGTCGCCAGAACGGGCAAACGATACCCGCTGACGAGCGTTTGCTTCCTCGAATATTGAAAGACCACGGGTATCGCTGCGGTCTCTCTGGAAAGTTGCATTTAAGTTCCTGCTCAGATGGAAAAGTCGAACAGCGAATCGATGATGGTTATGACGTTTTCCATTGGAGTCACCATCCACAGCCAGACTGGGAGGAAAATGCCTATCAACAGTGGCTTCGAAAGAAAGGCGTCTCATGGGAAGAGCTCTATTCAGCTCCCGAGATTGATCATGTGAAGCCGGGAGTTCCGACGGAGTATCATCAGACGACCTGGTGTGCCGAGATGGCAATTGATTTCATTAAAGAGAATCAGAATCAACCTTGGCTGTTCTCAGTCAATATGTTTGATCCGCATCATGCCTTTGATCCTCCTCAGGAGTATCTCGATAAATACGATCCAGCAGAGATGCCGATCCCGAAAGTTTCAGTTGGTGAATGGGATCGAAAAACGGTCTATCAACAACTCGATCATCAGTGGGCTCACAACACCGAAGGAGGAATGCGTGTTGATGAAATCACACCTGAACTGTCTCAGCGAATCACCGCAGCCTACTACGCGATGGTCGAATTGATCGATGATCAGGTGGGACGCATGATTCAGGCTCTGGAAGAGACCGGTCAATTAGAAAATACGATTGTGATCTTCATGTCGGACCATGGAGAAATGCTGGGCGATCATGGACTTTATCTGAAAGGTCCACATTTCTATGAAGAGGCGGTTCATGTTCCACTTACGATGCAATGGCCTGCTAAGTTCCCGAAAGGAATTCAATCTGATGCGCTCGTTGAATTAGTCGATCTTGTCCCGACAATTTGTGACGCTGCCGAGATCCCTATTGAGCCACAAATCCAGGGAAAAAGCCTCTTCAATCTCTGCTGTGGGGAAACTGATTCAGCTGTTCATCGTGAGTACGTCTATTGTGAATACACAAATTCCTGGACGCACAAACATTCCTATGGGACGATGCTGCGCACTAAGACTCACAAGATCGTTGTCTACCATGGCATCGATGAGGGTGAACTTTACGATCTGGTCAATGATCCAGATGAATTCCATAACCTCTGGAATGATCCCGAAAGAACGAATCTTAAAACTGATTTGATGAAGCAAGCTTTCGACGCTAGTGTGCTGACCATGGACCCCACACCGCGACGTTTGGGACCGTTTTAACCTCGTTCAGAACCTTCATCAAATCTACTTAAAGCCAACGAATGCAGGATGCAAACTCTCTGGGAGACCAGTCTGAACAGCCAAAGATCTATTACGGATGGGTGATGCTTCCGCTGTCGATGCTGGCTTTAATGGCGACATCAGTCGGGCAGACATATTCGATATCGGCGTTTAATAAAGATATCGCAGCGACACTCCTCCTGACGGAAACTCAACTTGCCAAGGCATACATGCTGGGCACGATTCTCGGCGCGATTCCCATCACGTATTTCGGATATTTGATGGATCGCTATGGGCTGCGTAAAACAGTTCTTGTCACGATCTCGCTGTTAAGTGTTGCTTGTTTCTCATTAGCGATGACCAGAAACTTCTTGATGCTGGTCGTCTCGTTTTGCTTACTTCGAATGCTCGGTCCCGGCACTCTTGCCATGCTGAGTGGCAATACGATGGCTTTCTGGTTTCATAAGAAATTAGGTTCCGTAGAAGCAATTCGCAAACTGAGTATTTCGGTGGCGATGGGCGGTGTCCCGTTTCTGAATTATCTGTTGCTCAAATCGTTCACATGGCAACAGGTTCAAGTGCTGTGGGGCTGCGGTGTTTGGTTCTGTTTGTTTCCGCTATTTTACTTCTTCTTTCGCAATCATCCGGAAGATGTCGGACAAAGTCTTGAAAGTCGAAAGGTGGCAAATCCGGATGAGCCCGCGAAACTTCTGACGGGAATGACCTTTCCTGAAGCGATGCGTACTTCGGCATTCTGGTCTCTTTCCTCTGGAGGAGCATTATTTGCACTTGTGATGACTGCCATCGTCTTCAATCGAAACTCGATCATGGAGCAACAAGGTCTACAGGAATGGCATAGCGCGATGATGATGAGTGTTCTCTCCGCAACCTGGGCGATTACTCAATTTTTAAGTGGGAATCTGGCGGATCGCATTCCTGCCAAACCATTGATGATGCTGGGACTTCTCTTCTTCGGTGCGAGTATTTTCTGCCTTTCAATGACTAACTCAAAAACCTTAGTAATCACGACGGGATGCCTGATGGGTATCGGACAAGGTTTCTACTCAGGAGCGTCTCATCCTCTCTGGGCAAGACATTTCGGAAGACTTCATCTTGGAAAAATCACTGGAATCTGGATGACAATGATGGTCGCTGCCTCAGCCAGCGGACCATATTTTGCCGGTGTGATCCGTGATTACACCGGCTCATTCAGGATGTCGCTACTCGTTTTTGCAGTGCTTCCCATTCCGGTCATTCTTCAGACACTTCTTGCAAATTTTAAAACAGAACCTTCTGAAAGTCTGTCGACCTGAGTCGCTTGTTTCCCTGACTGACCCCGATATCATGGACTCGTGCACAATTCACTGAAAATGATGACGCGAAGAATCCCTCAGAATGCCTAATTCTCCAAATACCGGTCCTCGACCTCAAGCATTTCAGCCACCTCAAGGTGAACTCGCTGTGATTCCCGGATCAGCGAACAAACTACTCTCTGAAAAAATCGCTAGAGAATTGGGAGTCCCTCTGATTCCCAGCGAGGCACACTATTTCAGCGAAGGCAATGTTTTCGTTCGCATTCTGGAAAATGTTCGCGGACGAGATTGTTATGTCATTCAAGGGACTCACCATCCAGTCAACGACAACTTTATGGAGTTGCTATTCTGGATTGACGCTTTGAAACGTGCGAGTGCTCAACAAATCACCGCTGTCATTCCGTTTTTCAGCTATGCAAAGGGTGATAAGAAAGACGAGCCGCGAGTTTCAATCCGAGCGAGAGTTTGTGCAGACGCCATTGAATCCGCAGGTGCAGAGCGATGTCTATTCATGGATTTGCACTCGCCGCAGATTCAAGGATTCTTCGGAGTCCCGGTTGATCACCTCTATGCTCGCTATGTTTTATGTGACCACATCAAGACATTAGGTATCAAAGATTTGGTCGTTTGTAGTCCAGATGTCGGTTTCGCTAAAGGCGCCTCAGCTTATGCAAATTACTTAGGCGTGCCTGTTGTCATTGGAAACAAAACTCGCCGAGATCATGATGAGAAGGCTGAAGTCTTGGAATTAATTGGAGACGTTAAGAATAAGAATGTCTTGATTGTCGACGACTTCACAATTTCGGGCGGGACATTAATGGCCATGGCAGATGTCCTTCTCGACCGAGGAGCCAACGATATCTATGCAGCCGTATCGCATGGTGTACTCTCGAAAGGAGTTGCTCCACGGATTGCCAAAAGCAATATCAAGCAACTCTTCATTACTGACACGATCGAACCTCACAACGATCCGCTACCTCGCAATATCACTGTCGTTTCTGTTGCACGACTCTTTGCTGAAGCGATTCAATCAATTCATGATCGCACGAGCGTCTCTCAACTCTTTCCGGATGGACAGATCGGATTGGATTAAGCTGAGCAATCTCAGGCTTTCTGCGTATACGAAATTCAACCTCTAAGCGGTAAATGATAATGAGTGATGGCCTTGAAAAAGTGGCACTAGAAAACGAGATC
>JABJMI010000309.1 GCA_018659505.1 Planctomicrobium sp. | reverse complement strand
GACCGAGTATTGTAACGACCTTTGCCCGAACCGGCGTCCGCTTAGTTTTTACAGCGAACATTCTTCGACCTCCTTGGAGAGCGGTTGAGTAACGAAAATCTAAATATTGATTCGGACGAAGGACTCGAATGAATTCAATCGGCTGGGTCGGACATTACTTGATGTTCCGATTGTTACTGTTGAGTTCGCGTTAGTCCGCCTAGGTAAGATGTGTGGGCAAAGTGGACCGGCAATAACAACCGATCCAGTAGAATCAGGCGTTTTACGAGTGACTGAAGAGGTTTTTATATACAAGCACGACGCGCAAGCGAGTGAACATTTCGATCCACTCGCTTGCGGTTCGTGCCTGTATTCTTTTCCACCGTTCGCTTAGCCGCATCTCAACAGCGGTTTGATGCAGCATAGGATGGTGAACGACGAATTCCCCACGTTACGCTCGGTCGGTTCACCTGCGTGAGCCAGAATTTAGTCGATGACGCTGATCGGTTTTCGTAGTTGCAATGCCCCTTGCTTCCGAGAATTGAGAGAAGTCAGGGCAATCACTTTTACGCTGAGATCGATGTTCTCGTCGGGATATTCAAATGAATGCACGATAATCCCGGAGTCGACAATTGTCTTTAAATGTGTCGTCGCATCAGCTTTAAACGTACTGTTCTCTTTCAAGATGCTCGTCTCACCGATTTCGACTGTTAAATTTGAAAGGACATTGAAGGTGATTTTATCTTGAGGTTCGATGCGAACTTCGTAGATTTGACGCCCGTTCTCGCTGCGCGTCTTTTGCCAGATTTTGAAGGCAGGGATTGGCTGCGCCTCTCCGCCCAAGGCGATCGCATCGCTTCTTGAAACTGCTGGATTTAATTTCTCGAGTGTGACAACTTCATCAGGGGAGGTTCGTTTCATCTTCCAGAAAGCATTCAAGCTGAGTATGCGATTACTGGGCCAAGGAGAGATTTTCAGGTTCCAGCCTGGGGCTCCGAATTTAGAGGTGTACTCTTGGTCAACTGCTTCAGGATGAAAGTTGGCATCACCGATGGCAGCGAGTTCAAACCAGATTTCCTCTGGCTTTTGCACAGGGCGATAACTGCGATTGTGGTCAAGCATGACATCGACTTCAATGGATTCATAAAAATCGGGATCTGAATTGATGTTAGGTTTCTTGATCTTATTAACTCTCAACGTGTCAGGGACATCAGGCTGATTCGCTGTTGCCGTTGCAACGCTGGCTGATTTATGAGAGGCAAAATCGCGATTGATATCAAACCGCCCTTTTGACCAATTCATTTCAAGCGAAATCACATCCCCAGGCGCGAGCTGAATATCTTTGATATCAATGTCTCCGAAGCGAATACGATAGGTTTCTCCAGCTTTGACTATGATTGAAGCGTCATTAAGTGGTTCTTCCGCAACTGGTTCACCATTCGCCAGAAAGACTTGAAACGGTCGAGGTTCAATCTCTGCATCAATGACATCACGTAGAGTTCCTCCATCGCGATCTCCTTCACCGCTAGCACTCACAATCGGCACATGCAGCGATTCTTTACTCCCCATAAATGAACATGAACCTTGATTTTGAAGATTGCCAAACAGGCAATTCAGAGTTGTTAAATCTTCCTTTCCAAAATCGAGGGCAAACAGGATGGCGCTAATGTCGTCTGGTTTGAAGGCGCGTTCAAGATCGTTAAAGGTGTCATCGTATTTTTTTTGTCTTCGTTGCGCAGCAGGCGGATTGTCAGGGAAGGCTTTAGTCGCATCGCCTAAATCCGTTGGTGCTCCATCAGTGATCGCAACAACAATTCCACCCGAATCACTTTTTCTTGAAAGCAGCTGGGCGGCTGTTGTCATCGCGAGTCCAAGTGGAGTTGACGCATATGGTCTCACATTTTTTAGTAAGTTGAGTTTGTGTTTAATGATTTCTCTGTCAGTTTCCAGCAATCCAATTTCGTGGATGATGTCGACATCTTCGAACGGACTTCTGCGATTGATCTCCATGAGATCTTTGAAGTTTTCCTTGAAACTATTGTTCGGTTCTGTCTCCGCATCGCGACTAGAATGTCCAAATACGACAAGTCCAACTCGCATCGTTGGTGGCATTTTTTCGATAATTTGTTCAACGGCATTCGCAGCTGCCAGATGGCGTTGCTTTGGATCTCCGTTTGCATCCTTTTCGTTCATGCTGGCTGACCAGTCGAGGACAAACACGATAGGGCGATTGTCATCGCCTTTAACATTGATTTCTGCAGTTTGGCGACCAGCTAAATACTGCCAGGTTCTTTGAGACGATGGGCAGGGGTTGATGACGATCGGAGTTTTCTGAATGGTTCGACCACGGTAGAAAATCTGAGGGCGCAGAGAAACGGAACTACAATCATCAGGTTTAGGGACAAACAGCCGCTTGACTGTAAACTCTGTTGAGGTTGTTTTCGCCTTGAATTGAAGCGGGATCCCGTTTTGGGAGAGTTCGAGAACATTTCTGGAACCACTCTCTGCTTCTGTACCTATGAAAGTGAAAGCTGAAATGGCTGTCTCTGGTCGAGTCCCTTCAAAGTTTGCATTGACATTAAATTGAATCTCTTGTTGTTCTTCAAAACGCTGTAATGATGGGATTTGAAGCTGGACTTGCTCGGTCCATTCATCAGCACTCGCTAACGCTTTTCGACGTGAGTCAATCTCACCCAGGGCAACAGAGAGTGTTGCATCTTTTGTGATCAATTGTTCTGCGAGCTTCAACCAAGCGTCGGTTTGCTGGTAGAACCATTTGTTTGCATTCTCGACGGGTTTGTCCGCAGGGTTGATCCATTGTGATAACAAGGCATGGTCAGCGAGCATCAGACAATATTGAACTTGATTTGTGCATTCGAATGCAGTTTGAATGTCGCGTTGAGTTCGCCACAAATCAACGTCATCCGCACGAAAGAATCTGGCCGCCATATCGGATTTGAGTAAGCGTATTAAATACTCCTGCAAATCTGATCCAGAGTAAGTAAGCGATGTTGCCATTTGATTTCGGCGGGATTCCCAGTCGCTGCGAATCATTCCACCGAGATCAAAGAGTAAACGATGAATATCTTCGGGGGAGGAAGCATTTCCGAGCAATTCCCATTTGTCCCACATGGCTTGCGTTTGCTTATTGACATCACTTGCTGATGCGGTGCTGGTGAGTGCCATGATGTCTTGCAACCGCAGGCGCCAGGCGGCGTTCCAGACTAGTTGCTCACGATAATTCTGAAATTGAACACTCGAGGCAGGTGACTCTTTCAGTTTCTTCGAATCAGAGAGAGACTCCGGTTCGCCTTCCGACCAGGGAAGCATCCCTGAATCAATGAATTCGCTGCGAATTTGTTCGTTATAAACCGGTAAATGAGTCGCGTTAAAGGACTGACTCCAACGCTGAGATGCTGATCTGGGAATTGAACTCCTGACCTGTGGGACAAGCTCATTGACCTTGTCCCAATTCGTTGTCAGCGATTGAAACTTCGATTTCAGATCTCTTAAAGCGTTCTCCAAATCAGCTGACGTGTTAAATTGTTGCGTTCGCTGCGAGAGATACAGGGTCAGAAGTTCTTCGGTTGTTTGTAGAGTGTTGACGACTTCGAATCGAAGCTCTTCGGCTTGGGTTGCTCGAGTCGGAAGAATCGTTGCTTGGCGCGTTTGAATGGCTTTCAAAAGTTCAGTGCGATAAGCCGATTCATCAAAGCCAGCCGCCCATTCTACAATTTCAGGCAAAGCTGCAAACAATCGGAGTTGAAACCCTTCGACTTCTAGCTTGAGCAAAACATATTCTTCGAGAAGATTAGCCTGTTCGTCGAATTTTCTGAAGAATTCCTGTGAATCAGAAGATGTGAAATCTGCTGGAAGATTTTTTTCGTTGAGGAATAATAGATCTTCAACTTTCAATAATTCCAATTGCATTTGCTTGAGTAATGGACGGAATTGAAATGAGTCATGGAACATCAACGCCGTTGATTTCTCCATCCGCTTTCGTGCATTTCCAACAGAGTCGAGCAGATTCTGCCGAGGCTTTTCCACAGTCGATGATCCGAATGGATACGCATTGATGTTGTTGAGCAGAACTTCATTTGCGGGATCAGATGGTGCGTCTTCATTGATTGTTGCGATGAGTCGTGTTGCTGCCAGCCACCGATTGATTTCTGAATGTTCGACCAAATTGTCCCGACGAGCGAGAGACAATTCGATTCGGTCATTGGAGTCATTCATCATCTGTTCGGCATTAACGAAGTTCTCCTCTGAACTTGCTAACTGGTTCTTGGCGACGTCCAATCGACCGAGCATTAGGTTTGTTTCAGCAGCTCTTAATTGAGATTCCGCAGCTGCTAAGAGTACAGGTACACTGAAGGGAACACTCGACTCGTCGTTTTGTTGAATGTTCTTCCACAGTTGAGGAAGTTGTTTGGCAAGATCTTTTGCAGCATTGTTATCAGGTTGAAGTATTTCAGGCTCGGGGAGCGCTTTCATAAGAACGAGCGATTGCCCTTTGGAATCGAGTTCGACCTCTTCAATAGGTGGAAAGATCTGAACGTGCTGTCCTTGCTCGCTACGATTTGCGAGAACCCAGGCGTTTGTTTCACGTGCGAGATACTCATAGAGTTCTTTCAGAGTGAGTTCTCCATCGCCTCGTTTTCTGCCTTCTGGAGGTTGATCGGCTTTCAGAGAGAAGGCGTCATTGAGGACCATTTCAAATACAGTTCCACCGACTCCAGGCAACCCGGAAGGCCAACTTCGCTCGCCGACATCGCAAGAAAGAATAGTAGTGAGATTCGGGAATTCTTCACTCCACTTCATGAATTCACGATGAGCAGAGTCACCGAACATCCCGGTTCGCCAGTCGGTCCCGACTGAATTGACATCGACGATCAGTACAATTTGTTGCCTCTCGGGAAGCTGAGAGATTTTAGTTTTCAAATCCGAAAGTAATTCGTGCTGATTTTCGACCTCTGGATCAGGTGTGCTGTTCTTAAGTAGGACAAGGTGCGATTGATCGCTGCCAGGGATCGTGGCGGCTCGAAAGTAGATCACACAGACGTGAGCTTTTTGAAGATCAGACTTGCCAGATTTCAATTCTTCTTCATTAAAGAAATCTAAAGTTTGAGCATCGGTGCGGGAATGTTTGCCGACCGTGAAACGACCTGCTTCACCCGTGTTGCTTTTCGGTAAATTCACCTGTGCCGCGAAGGGGAAACGATCATTTCCCTGTAATGGATCGAGCACCACAAAATGAGTGTGGAGTTGATAATTCGGCCAGAATATCCAAATCGCTATTGCTAGTAAGACGAAAAGGCAGAAACCGACAGTGAAGAATTGAGAGAGTTTCTTTGGGTTTTTCTTACGAGTAGAACTTGTTGAAGTTTTTTTCGAAGACTTCCAGCCACGGTTCGACGGGGGCGCAGATGATGAGGATTGTGATTTCGGAGGCGAAGATTTTTTACCTCCTCGCCAATTCCCTCCTGAAGAAGCGTTCATTATTGCCCTCTCTGGATCAGGTTATAAATAATGAAAGCGTTCGCTGCTGCAATTGCTGCCGCGCCTCCAATGAGCAGTCGGGAGAGCATTGTCTGTTTCGACAATGATCTCGACAATCCTGGAGACCAGGCAACTTCTTCTTCCATCTCAACAAGACGATCTAGAACTCCGCGAATAAATCCTTGCTCCGTTGCACCCGCTCCCGTTGCACTGAAGTAACAACCCGAGAGACGCATTTCAGGATCTGTGACCTGATAGAGACTGCCTCGAAGTAAAACTTCTAGTGCAGACTTCTTTTGCCTGATGCTACAAAGGAGATGGAACAAGCTCTGATTTTCTGCTGAACTGATGTCGTCAGCGAAAGCGGCATAAATCCAACCACGGAACCAATTCATCGCCCGGTCGAGGACAAGCTCGACACTTTTGGCATCAATGGTTGCTCCTGGCCAGAAGCGTGAGCCAGCGCGAGAATTTCTAATTCCTCGTTGAATTCGCTCTAGCCGAACGAGGAATTCTTTTAACCCAGGGAGTGAATCAAGCTCTGAAAAGACAACTACGACTGGAAATTGAAGTTGTAGCGATTCGTGGACTGTTTCCACATCATAACGAATTGCAGGAGCGAGTTTCTTGGCGTACTCTTCGCTTGCCGCCCAAGTCACAGGAATCGCTTGCATGAATCCGTTGATAGGACAATACGGGCTACGGGCTTCACGAATTTTTGTACACAGGTAATCCATTCGACGACTCCCGAACTCGCCCTCTTCTTCTGAAATTGGAGCGACCTGTTTTTTGCCGTAACCTTTATCTTGAGCATCTGCGCTCGCAAAAGACTTCATTGCTCTTTGGACACCTCCGGGACTCATCGTCGCTTGTGCCAAGGCTGAACGGATGGAAACGAGAGTTCCCGTTGCTTTAGGAGGTGCAGCTGGAGCAGATGTTGGGGGCGGAGACGCTGCCGAAGGTGGAGCAGAGGCAGCCATCGGAGGAGCCCCACCCGGCGCAACTGTTCCACCGACTTTGGGAGGCTTTGGAGGAGGTGCGGCACCGCCAACAATTGTTCCAGTTCCGGCACGGGCTGCTGCCATGATACCGCCAGGTCCACCAGCAACCTGAGTTTGGTTTCCTACTCCGATGGGTGCATTCATTCTTCCACCCCCAGTCATATTCCCATCGACAACTTTTCCTTGCTGACAACTGACTGAACCAATCCCAGTACAGGATATAAAGATGGCATCTGTGTTCGCGAAGACTCGCAAGGGGGCGTTTGTTTCATTCGCAGGTGGGGAGACGACGAGCCAGTCGATCCCTGCTGCTTCCTGGAAAACACTTTGTTCTTGTTGGGGTGTCAGCCCGTTGACAAGAAAGAGCGGGAGATCATCAATGGAGAGTCCATCGTCATTCAGGGCTGCCATGGCTTTCTCCCAAGGACGATCAATATCAGGAAACTCACCTTCTTCTTCGATACCCAAGATTGCTAACAAATACAAAACAACCCGAACGATTGCATATCCAAGTAAGAAAACAAACCCGCACCAGAATCGATCAATCCATTCGAATCCAGGGTGATCCATTTGCGGAAGTCCCAGTCCTCGCATGATCGAGTTGCTGAAGATCCCGAGAATGAGGAAGACGATGAAGACAAAGGTGTAATGAATTACACGGTAGACAACAGGTGACCCGATTGCTGATTTCGGAACAACTCCGAAAATCCACTTTAACCAAGTCAGTATTCTGTAAAACATTTCTGAGTCTTTCGCTGTCTTTGTAGACTTGCAGTATCGATTGTTGTCGCTAAAAAAATGCTATGTCTTCATATCATCTTCGCACTAAATCGCGAGATTGAACACATCGCCTGTTTTCTTGAATTCAATTTTTATTGATTTTCCGTCATTCTTCAGCGGGTAGTGTTTCTTCCAATTCAGTCGATAATTTCCCTCAGGAAGATCATCGAACCGAGCCGTTCCTTCTGTGTCGGGGAGCTCTCGTTTTACTTTTCCTCCCGCACCAGTCAGGACAAAATCGAATTTGCTCTTGCTCGACATTTTGACAAGTAAAGTGCCCGTTTTGTCACCTGTTGGAGACATGTTGGCAGCTGGCTGAATGAGAACAAGATCCTCTGAAAATGTTTGCAACATCCCAATACTATTCTTCGCTTCAACCTGTACAGTGATTCGTTTTTCGATTGGAACATTCTTGGCAGGGATTTCTGGGTAGAACGACTTTTGAATGAGAAAAGGGATTTTCAGCGGTTTCGTTTGACCCACGTTTCCTTTGAGATCAATTGAGACCATCGATTCTTTGCCTAGTCCGACTGCAACGGAGACGACGCCCGTTTGAGGATCATGCACGGTAATCCATCCACGGTAATCCTGTGAGGTGACAACCTTCTCGGGATTCTCCGGTTTATCAGACGCCTTCCATTCAATTCCTGGTGCTGAATCTTCAATAATAAATTTCGTCTGGTAGGCTGCGATCGGTTGCGGGATGTTTTCATCCTTCAGGGTCGCTTCAAGTTGATGGATGCCTTCGGGGATCCTAAAGCTCTCAAACAGATTGACAGCAAATTTCCCATGCGGTTGGGAGTTAATTTTGAAGAGCCATACCCCAGGTTTTTCTGAACTGACAGAGAGAGTTCTGTCGTAGGCATCAATCACTGGGATTTCCGCCAATGTCAGAGGTTCGGCATTCCCTTCAGTGAGTAGATTCAAGATGAGCAGCGCGTGGCTGGCTTGCTCTGCCTGATAGCCGTACAGTTCTAACGGCAAGTTAAGAACTGCGTTTCGCCATTTCTCACCCAAGACAAATCTTCCATCCAAGTTATGTGCTTGGACACCATCCTCTTTCTTATTCGCCAGATTCATCCCAATGCGAATTTCAGTTCGATTTCCAAATTGATTCGCGCTGCCACTGCGGGCATAGCCAATTCGTTCCATCACTTCAGATTGACCCAGTCTCCACTTCGCAATATTTTCCAGACCATCGACAGTCAGTCCAAACTCTAAACGGTCTTTGCCAATCGTGGTTTCCGAAATCCGAATTGCTTCATGAATTTCGGGAGTAAAGGTCGACTCTAGGATTTCAAAGTTCTCTGTGATCTCTGGGCGTTTTGGTGGAGGAGTCATACTGAAGGGATCAAGATCACGTGAAAAGTTGATCTCTGCTCCGATCTTCTTCGGAGGGAAATGCTCGGGACGGATGTT
>JABJMI010000268.1 GCA_018659505.1 Planctomicrobium sp. | reverse complement strand
CACTATTACGACGTCAATGTTGATGAACATCTCTTTGAAGAGTACCGACAATTTACTCGACTAAAGCATAAGGATCTTGCCCCGTACAGCGAGTACGTTCAAGCTCGCGGTCTTCGTTGGCCAGTGGTGGAACAGGACGGTGAATGGCAGGAAACTCGTTGGCGTTTCTCGGAAGGGCACGACCCCTACGTTGAGGACGGCGTAGAGATTCAGTTCTACCATTCCTCGACACACGATGACCGTGCCCAAATCTGGTTCCATCCCTGGATCCCTCCTGCTGAAGTTCCCGATGAAGAATATCCTTTCATACTCTGTACCGGACGTGTCCTCGAACATTGGCACTCCGGGTCGATGACGCGACGCATCCCAGAATTGAGTCGCGCGATGCCGGGTGGCTATCTGGAAATCGGTGCCGAAGACGCTGAGGCTTATGGACTTCGCAATGGAGATAAAGTCGAGGTTGAATCACGCCGTGGGGCACTCGTCATCCCAGTGTGGATTGATGGACGTGGAAAACCGCCGCGTGGAACAGTTTTCATTCCGTTCTTCGACGAGACATTATTAGTCAACGATTTAACGCTCGACGCCGTTGACCCCTTTTCAAAGCAGCCGGACTACAAAAAGTCTGCGGTGCGCATCAAAAAGGTGTCGTAATGAACGAGGCTCAAAAGTCCAACACAACGTCGATTTTGACGTTCGCAGTCATCTCTCTAGCAATTGCTGGCTTTTTCACGGGACTTCAGTCACCGATGAAGACCACACAGTCGGTCCCCCCATTGCGAGTAGAGAACAGAGAAACCGCACACCCGGCAACTGTAGAATCTGGGGTGATTCCCGCGACTCATTATTCCGACATGCCTAACGCAACAAGAGCCCGGCAAAGCCATACAATGTTGACAAGCCTTAAGTCGTCAACTGATCCGCTGGCAGAACTCAAAATCGAACCCGAAGATAAGTTACAGGCACTCACACGACGTGATGAAAATCGTGCCTACAACGGAGCACCTCCCACGATTCCGCACCCGATTGATCAAATCTCTGATGCCTCTTGTGTCGCTTGCCATGCCAAGGGGGCTAAGACGGAATCGCTGCGAATTCCACAAATGTCTCATCAACATCTTTCGAACTGCACACAATGCCATGTCGAAAAGGCTCCGCGACACCTGGAACCGATTGTGTTTCGAGAGAACAGCTTTAATGGGCTGGACGCACCTCAAGCAGGTCCACGTGCATTCGCAAAGGCTCCGCCACAAATTCCCCACGCGACCTGGATGCGTTCGAACTGTATGAGTTGCCACGGCACAACCGGTCTACATGGAATTCGAACAACGCACCCCTGGAGAAACAATTGCCAGCAATGTCATGCTCCGGCAGCGAAACTGGATCAAACGTTTCTCGTCGCAGAACCACAATTTCTTCCCGGACCACAGATTGAAGATTGAAACGACCATGAGCACTGATCCAAGAATGTCGCGTCGTGAGTGGTTTCGCCTCGCTTCACCACGCACCGAGACTACGAACAAAACAACCAACAACAAATCGAACACAGACAAAGCAATTCGCCCCAATCCAGCAGTGGGTGACACATCACCCGCGCTGCAAGATGTCGCCCATCCCGTCAACCACGACGGCATGGACCTCTCTGAACTTCCACCAATGCGGGAAGCGTTGCTTTCTGAATCAGAAGTTCGTGAACTCTTTGCCGACATCGGCGCTCTTGGTTCTAACATCCTGCTGATGCAACGCTCCTCACGTTCTGCTCGTGCAACAGCAGCCAAAGCAACGACCGTCGAGCAACTTCGCACCGCTGAAACATCCCTGTTATCGGGTACGATTCCCCGCGTACAAATCCGCTATCACTGGCAACAGCAAAACTGGATCGACACGCTGGAACGCCGCGAAGACGGCTTCCGCCTCATCCGCATCGCCCATGATCCCTCTGCTGTCCGTCGTTAGTAGTGATAGTGCTTGAAGTGACTGAGACGAGAGCGGTCGCGAAGTATCAAACTCACATCGGTGACCAAAATAAACGTGAGATATCTGCATTGCACACCCCAGAGGGTGTCTGGGGTAATTGGGAGAAAGAGCACTCCTGCGATGAGTAAGGCAGTATGGATGCCTGAAAAATCCCACAGTCGTCTCACTCCCGACTTTATATAAACTTCCTCATCGATGCCCTAATTCCAACTGCGAGAGTATTAAGACCCGTAATTGATTTTCAATATTCGTTAAAAAAGTCATCAAATTTCTTTTTTTTTAGCAACCAGCGTGATTTTCGAGCGATGATAGAGAGTGAATGATTGTCATTCGGGCTGGGATGAGAATTTGAGAAACGGGGATTCTGGTGATATAGATGTTGTTTTATGTCAACACGATTTG
>JABJMI010000298.1 GCA_018659505.1 Planctomicrobium sp. | reverse complement strand
TTAAAAAACACGGAATAGCCTTTACTCAAACGCAGTTTGGATTTCACTCCAGACCGAATTCGCCATCTCATTGTGACCAGCTTGAGAAAGATGGATAGAATCAAGAGTCGCATCTTCAGTTGCCAGCACTTGCGAAAAAACTCTCTTCGAAATGAGTTGCACACCATGCTTGCTTGCAAGTTCTCGCTGAGCAATTCCAAATCTGTTGAAGGTTGGTGGGATCGGCAATTCGAACATCACAACTGGTTGCGAATTTTGTGTCAACAATTCAAGAAGTTGGTCCAAATCGGAACGAAAATCCTTGATGCTCGTAGCCCCAAACATATCGTTGCCACCTAACTCGATGAAGATCAATCCTTCTGGAATGATTCGTGTATGAATCCATTTCAGCTGTGAGCCAACGGTGGCTCCCATTCTTGAGTGATCAACAATTTGTACATCATGTCTCTTCATGAGAAGATTCGGCCACGTTTCTGCTTCGTTCTCTCCCATTCCGGCGGTGATCGAATCTGCAAAGATGATGAGTCTCCGCGAGACTTTAGGTTCGAATTTAGGCGAAGCACGCCAGCTCAATTCATTCAAAATCAGAATACAAACGAGAAGGCTGATCAGAAATTTGGAGATGAGAAGTAGACGAAACATTTGCTGTGAAGGCTTCCCCTTTCCAGAAGCTTGGAACCGATTCGCAGCAACGATAGATTGACGAACAACAATCACCGTTAGCAAGAAAACTGCGACCAGAAGAGTCTCTTCCAAGTAAGAAACAGGCACAGCGGTTAAGCAAACAAAAATCAGACCAAGCAATAAAGAAGGCAAAGAGAGTTTTCGGCATTTCTTGTAAGGCGAAATCCACAAAGAGAGGAGCACAAACAAGAGTCCCGAGAAATATGCATCACCGCTCACGAGATGAAAGACCAGTGGATTCAAAGTTCACTCCAACGTCGGAACATTACTCATTGAGAAAGTACAACAATTGTTACGTAAGCAGCAGGTAATCCGTTGGAAGATTTGCGTTGGGGACAAACAGTACATCGGATGCTACGACTGTAGACAAGAACTAATCAGATTGCCCCCCCCAGAAAGATGGACGTCCAATCGCCGGAGAGGCTGCTTACAGGTGATGGTTCGAAAAGGTTTCACAGTCGATTGCAGCAATCTGTCTTCAGCAACCCTGCCGAACGTCAGGTCATTGTTGAGTTCAACTAATGACTTCAAGGCAATCTCTTTCAGTGTTGCATTATGAATTCTTTTTCTTGCAAGTTATAACTGGAGAACTTCCATGCAGTTCAATTCTCCAAAAATAGAGATCTCTCAATGCGATTTATGAATCTCCAGCAGCAATTTTCTCTTCCGGCATTTCTACTTGTTACCATTGCAGCAACATCTTTAGTCGCGGCAGATAAGAATCCGCAACGGTATCAGTTGAAAGCGAGAGCCAGCAAACTTGATTCTCGAACAAAGGAGTATCCAGAATTCAATTTTGTTTTTGGAACAGACGCCAAACCGCAAGACCTTCAGCAGGCGAGTGTTGATACGCGAGTTGCACCAAAGGGGAAGTTGGTCATTTGGTTGATGGGATACAACGATGGTTTGTTTAAGGGACTCAACAGCCATGGACTTCATACTATTCAAGTCAGTTATGCCAATAAATGGTTCGGAACATTATGTCGCCCACAACCCAAAGATGGGCAGGCCCGTGGAAATGTTCGGCTCGAAGCAGCTACTGGGCTCGACTTCAGCGATGAACTGAATTTAGAGAAGCCAGATGGAATGACCGAGAGAGCGCTGCACTTCGTGAAGTGGCTCGCCAAAGAAAATCCACAAGGAGAATGGGAGCAGTTCTTACACTCCGATGGTAAGGATCTTCGCTGGGACAAGGTAATCATCTCAGGCAGCTCACATGGTTCAACAACCGCAGCCCGCTTCGCAAAACATCAAAAAGTTGACCGTGTCGTGATGCTCTGTGGACCTCGTGATCAAGATCAGGACTGGCAAGCAAATGACTCTGCGACACCAGCGAATCGCTTCTTCGGCTTCAGTCACGTTTTGGATGGTGGTTGGACCGGTGACCATTACTGCCGATCATGGGAGCTACTCGGCCTGCATGAATATGGTCCCATAGTCAATGTGGATTCGCAAAAGCCGCCCTATAAAAACAGTCGTCGTCTGATT
>JABJMI010000921.1 GCA_018659505.1 Planctomicrobium sp. | reverse complement strand
GAAGCGGGAGTTCCGTTCGTGACCCTCAACGAAGGAGGTTGGGACCATCACACAAATTTGTTTAACGCCTGCAAGAAACGGTTGCCCGAAGTTGATACTGCGGTCGCGACGCTGATTACCGATCTTGAAGAACGAGGACTCTTGGATGAGACTCTCGTAATTGTACTTGGCGAGTTTGGACGTACTCCACAAATCAATAAAGATGCAGGGCGCGACCACTGGTCGAACGCCATGTCTGTGCTAATGGCAGGCGCTGGAATTCCCGGAGGAACCATCGTGGGAGCAACTGATCGACAGGGGTACTCAGCTGTTGACCGCGTCCTTTCTCCAGAGAATTTTGCTTCAACGGTTTACTTAAAACTCGGTATCGATCCAGATCAAATGCTGTACACACCACAGGGGCGTCCGACTCATCTGGTCAGTGATCCGACTCCAATCACCGAATTGATGGGATAGTCTGGGGAGCGGTTTTGCCTCTTAGCTACCCACATTTTGTGGGCTGTTCAATTCTATTTCGACTTTGCGTAGTAATGAAATCAACTCGTCGAATTGAGTTTCTGAGTTCTTTAATGATGATAGATCCTTTCTGTTTTAAATTGTCAAAATCGCTTCTGACACTTTCTTTTTTTGTGGTCTCAAACAACCTTTTCGCAGAGGTGCCAGCGATCACTTCTTTCTTTCCTGCAAGTGTCCAACGTGGTGCAACGGTTGAGATCAAGCTCAACGGAAAGCCAGGAACTCAGCCAGTGAAAGTCTGGTCTGAGACAGATCAACTGAATCAGTTTCAATTCAATGAAAAGGGTGATTCTCTCACACTGACTGCGCAACCAGATGCTCGATTGGGCATCCACTGGATACGTTATTATAATTCAGAAGGAGCATCATCCCAACTTCCTTTCTACGTCGGGGCTTTGAATGAAATTACGGAAAAGGAACCGAACAACTCAACTCATGAAGCGGAATCGATTGAGTCTTTGCCTGTCACTATCAATGGTGTTCTCCATAAATCGGGAGAGGTCGACACTTTCGCTGTCGTACTTAAGAAAGGGGAGTTGTTCACGGCTTCGGTCGATGCTCATGAAGCTTTCGGTTCTCCGATGGATTCGGTGTTGCAAATTCTTGATGAGCAAGGGTTCGTTATTCTACAAAACGACGATGACCACGGTATCGACCCGTTGTTGGAGTTTGAGGTTCCTCACGACGGGAAATTTCTCGTCCGTGTTTTCTGTTTCCCGGCAGCTCCTAATAGTACCATCAACTTTGCCGGCGGAAGCGAATACATTTACCGCTTAACCCTCACCACCGATGAGTTCAATACGGCTCCTGAACTGAAAGAGGTTGAGTACAAGCCTGATGTACCGGGATTGCATCATTTCTTTGATGTCCTCTCTGAGCATAACTTTGATTTGACAAACGACAATAAGAGTTCCACTCTTCCCTTTACCTCAATTGATGTATTGGAAAAACGCGATCAAGTTCAGTCCGTCGGTCTTGATGTAAAAAAAGGAGAGTCACTACGAGTACAAGTTTTCGCTCGAAAGATTGCTTCGCACCTTGATCCGGTCTTAACGGTTCGTAACCCCGATGGCTCTGTTCATAAGGAGATCGATGATCCAGATCGTCTAAAAAGAGACATCGATGATGTGTGGACTGCTCCGTCTGATGGAAAGTTCACTTTCGAAGTAAGTGATCGGTATCAGCATGCTGGTAACAAATATTTCTCCATACTTGCAATCTCTGAGAATCGACCTGGGCTCGAACTGACTGTCGCAAATGATCACTTCGAGGCGAAACGTGACGAGTCCTTGGAAATCGAGGTCACTGTCGGTCGTGCATCTGGTTTTAAAGATCAGATCAAAGTGCAGCTAAAAAATCCCCCGCCGGGAGTCAGTTTTGAAGAAGCCACCTCTGAAGAGAAAAGCGATTCAGCCAAGAAAGTAGCACTTAAGATTGACGTTAAAGATGCTGAGGCATTCCAGGGACCAATTCAGATTGTTGGAGTTCATGGAGAAGAGAACATCGAAACTGTCGTGACAACCAAACGAAAAATCCGGGAGATAAAAACGACATCAATCTGGTTAACTATTCCTGAAAAGCCAGTAGCCGAGGAAGACAAAGCAGTTGATTGATGTTTCGTTTGGAATTCGCGATGATACATTTCAACGAACTAAAATTTAAATAAGATCCGAGGATCGAGAATCATGACACAACAAACCCGTCGAAATTTTTTAGAAACGACAGTCGTTCTCAGTGGCGCAGCGATGTTCGGAACAAAGACAACACTTCTCGCAGATGAACCTAAGCGAGAAAGGAAGAATAAAGGCGTCATCTTTAAGTCAAATAAAGGTGGCGGAATTGGCAAAAATCTCGAGGGAATGATCAAGACCCTGGAGAAATACAAAGCTCTTGGATTCGATGGGATTGAAGGAGCGAGTCCTGGAATCCCTGATCTCGATGCGATGAATACAGCCATTGAAAAAGTTGGATTTCCAGTCCATGGTGTGGTCGACATGGTCCATTGGAAAGATCGCCTCTCTTCTCCAGATGAAGCAACTCGCGATAAAGGTCGAGAGGCACTCGTTCAAGCAGTCAAGGATTCAAAAAAAATCGGTGGAACCACTGTCTTGCTTGTCCCAGGTCGTGTCACTGGTCCTGATGAAACGCATGAGCACGTCTGGAAACGCTCGATTACAGAAATTCGCAAAGTCATCCCGGTTGCGAAAGAGCACGAGATCAAGATTCTTATCGAAAACGTCTGGAACGGGTTTTGCGAAACTCCAGAAGAATACCGCGACTACATTGATGAAATTGATAGCGAATGGGTCGGAGCCTATTTCGATATTGGCAACGTACGCAAATTCGGAAAGCCAGAAGAATGGATCCGAATGCTCGGCAGCCGAATCGGTAAACTCGACGTCAAAGACTGGGGCAAAAAGAATGGATTCTGCCGACTCGGTGAAGGTGACGTCGATTGGCCAGCAGTACGAGAAGCCCTCGCAGAAATCAAGTATACCGGCTGGGCAACTCGCGAAGGAGGAGATAAATCCTTGGAGGATACTGCCCAGCTCATGGATGAATTGCTTGACCTGTAATAGATAGAAATCCGATCGGCAACACCTATGTCAAAATTGGAAAATGGCGGTTAGCCGCATCCCCGAATGCAACAAATTCATTTACGAAAACGGCTCGCCCACAAGCGAAGAGTTCAAACTGCATTGCATCAAATACTCAACGATCCCTCGGTCATGGTAAATGCAAATTGCCCGGATTTTGTGGTATCTGTAAGCCGCGTTGAATTTGGTCGCACTGTTCGTGAAGTTTATATTGACGTCGTTGGTCGTGCTCGTGCCGAAGTTTGCAACACTGACGAACCCTTACATGACAAATACATGCGAGAGGCAAAGGAATGCCGAGAAGAGACGTACATTGACCTCACCGACATGTTCGTCTTTACAGAATTCACCGAGATCATCGCTCGCGCACTCCAAGAACGTCTTTCACTCCAATACACTCCAGTGATTCGACTACTATGTGATCTCGGGCTCTAAGCGATGTACTCGAATTCACTACACAATACCTCAATCGAGGTAGCGAAGTTGTGCTTTGCCTGATCTTCGATTTCACGGCACCTGTCACAATTTACGAATCATGATTGTTAGAAGCAGGATTAATGGGAATTGAAATTGAACGTAAATTTCTGGTGACTGGGGAGTTTCGTTCTGGTGAGCCTGTGCATTTCCAGCAGGGGTATCTCAGCCGCGAACCGGGCAGGACAGTTCGTGTTCGCATCGCTGACGATCAAGCTTGGTTGACGATTAAATCGCTGACGACAAATACGGTTCGTCAAGAGTTTGAATACGAAATTCCGCTGGCTGATGCCAAGCAGATGATCGAGTTGTGCGACGGTCCGGTGATTGAGAAACATCGCTGGAATATCCAACACGCGGAACATCTTTGGGAAGTCGATGTGTTCTCCGGAGACAACCAGGGGTTGATTGTAGCCGAAATTGAATTAACCAGTCCTGATGAAGACTTTGTGATACCGGATTGGGTCGGGGAAGATGTGTCGCACGATCCACGGTATCATAACTCTCAACTCTCTATTCATCCGTACAAAAATTGGTCGTGAGATGGGTGACTAGGCAATCCACATTCATAGAGATGATCAAAGAGGTTGAATTCGCTATACTTCTCACTTCTACGATTAAACATCTGAGAGAATGGACGAACGATGCCCGTACGTGGCGTGAGAGGCGCGATTACCGTTGAAGCGAATGACAAACCAGAGATTCTCGATGCGACGCGAGAACTACTGGAAGAAATTATTGCCAGAAATGATCTCGCGGACTTTTCTGAAATAGTGTCAGCGGTCTTCACAACGACTACAGACCTAACTTCTGCATTCCCGGCTGAGGCTGCACGTGAAATCGGCATGGGATCGGTTCCATTATTGTGTGCTTCCGAAATCAATGTTCCCGGTGCTCTACCGCTTGTCATTCGGATTTTGCTGCACGTCAATACCGAGAAGAAACAAACTGAGATGGTTCATATCTATTTGCGTAATGCTCAGAACTTGAGAAAAGATATTTCAAACGCACAGTGAAATTTCCGTTACTGATTTGATTGGACTTTTAGCGACTGGTGAGCTCTCATAGCTGTTCGTTTGAGAATCATTATCTGTTTGACATCGTTGAACAATCGAATTTTGTAGGTTGATACCCGGTTAGATAAGTAGTCGCTTTGCGGTATAAAGGATAACCATTCCTCAATGGAATTTTTGGGACGCACCGCTCAAAATAGACCATTGTCTAGTTTCAGTTCGCTGCGTCCTTACTTGTAATGAACACGAAGATGTCCTCTTCAAATAACCTTAATGATAAAGAGATCGATGTAATTGTCTTCTTTGATGGAGTCTGCGGTTTGTGCAATTCGACCGTCGACTTCTTAATGAAAAAAGACAGTGAGAACCGGCTGATGTTTGCTCCTATCCAAGGAGAAACTGCGGAAGAGAGACTCAAGCCCGAGGATCGCGATCTCAACTCGATTGTTTTTCTACAAGGCGAGCAAACCTGGAAGCGATCATCTGCGATAGTACGAATCCTTCAAACACTCCCACAACCCTGGAGATTGCTGGGCAGCTGTTTGTGGCTGATACCGAAGCCAATACGAGATTTTGGTTACTCACTCGTTGCCCGATGGCGCTATCGCATTTTTGGTAAACACGAGTCTTGCCGCATGCCGACAGATGAAGATCGAGCAAAGCTGCTTGATTGAGATGTCCTTGTGAGCGGACAAACAACTCTTCAATCAGCAAGTCGAACCTGTACTTGTGATCCCATTGGAAGACTGGGCCAGACTTGACCTGTTTGTTCGATATGAACCAGGATCGTCGTGTCAGATTGCCCTTCATTGCTCAAGCTGCAAGGTTTTGCCTGCGGTGCAACATTCGTGACAATTCCCGTTCGAAATTCTTCACCAGAAAATCTCAACTGAACTTCCGTATCAAGTCCGAAAGCAGCGATTTCCTTAGAAGGAACAT
>JABJMI010000382.1 GCA_018659505.1 Planctomicrobium sp. | reverse complement strand
TTCATGGATTATTGACATAACGCATTGGGGAATGCTCCTGAGATTTTTCTGGTACGAACCGATGCGTACAGAATCTGTAGGAGAGAATGACTGGATGACTTTATCCATCTAGCAAATCGGGCAATCCCAATGGTTTGATTGAATTGTGAGTGGTCTGTGGCTGTGCGAACTTCAGATCGCGGCGAGTTCAAAGATTTACTATTTTGTCTCTGTCGCTGGACTCAACGATATCGCTAAGCAGAGGAGGTTTCCGTCACGATCACGGCAATACAATCGACCGTCTGAGAGTACAACATGTGGCCAGGCGTCAGTCTTGGAGAAGACAGTCTTCACGCTGAGTTCCGTGTATTTCTTCGGCGAATGTTTTGCCGAGTCGACGAGCGACAATGTTCCTTTGTTTGCATAAACGATGAGGCGCTCGTCACTCGTCATGATACACGAACCTTGCGAGCCTACTTTGCCTCCAGTCCAAAGTTCAACACCGGTATTAAAGTCAACGCAATGAACACCGCGCCAAGCCCAGTAGACTCGACCGTCGTGAATGATTGGACTACAAACTCCGGACGCAATTTCATTGGTTTGCCACACCTTTGTTGCTCCTTGAAGTGTGATTTGTAAACGGCACATCGCTGACTGGTTGTAGGACGACGTGATGATCACAGAGTCACCAAAGACGGCAGGGGTAGCGATGTTGTTTGCGAAGTCAGTCGTCCAAGGATAGGTAGCCACGGTCCTGCCAGAATTCTTTCCATCAATACGAGTCACCACCAAGTTTCTGAGCGTCAGGACAGCCACACAAGGAATTCCGTCGACCTCAATCGGCACTGGACCACCGGTGTGTCCTGCTTCGTCGAGGCTTTCGCTGTGCCATAATTCATGGCCATTTTGTATATCGAACGCGACCAGGTTACCTTTGTTTCCGCCAACCTCCACGATGAGTTGACCATTGATGGCAAGTGGTGAACTTGTGTAACCATAATCACGTTGAGTCTTTCTACGCTTGGCAACTTCGGGGCGTCTCGCTGCTTGGTAGCGATCATACAAGTTCAGCGACCAAACTTGTTGACCTTTATTGTTCGTGTCCCAGGCAATCAAATCTCCATCGGCCCCCAGCGAACACAGCAATCCGGAGTTCGCATCATACTCTGGGGTTGAACAGGCACCTGAGTAGAGAGACTGGTCTCCCACAGCCACACGACCATATCGAGGTGACGTGTAGCTTTGCCGCCATTCTTCCTTACCAGTTCCTGCGTCCAAACAATAAATAGTATCCTGGTTGTTAGACCAACCGATTAAGTAAATCAGGTTACCTACGACGAGTGGTGACGAACTCCCTTCGCCCACCGTTGCTCGCCACAATTCACTCTGAAGCCAAGTCTTTCCGTCCCAGCCGGATGGCTCGGCAGAAACTCCATTCCGTGTTGCACCTCGCCAGTGATCCCAATCCTCACTCATCGCCGGTACCGATATCAACACGACAAGTGAGACAAAACTCAAGAAGCTTGATTTGTGTCGCAGGAAAAACATTAAGTTGGCTGCCATTTTGAATGAAATTGGAGTGGAATTAAATACCTGATTCAGTCGAGCAATTGTAACCTACAACTCCAAAATACAAATACAGCCCAATTGTCGCTTGAGTGCTCCAAAAGAGGACAAACTCGACATTTGCTCGACGGTTTGAGAGTCACTCAAGAATCGAGTAGAATCTATCCCTCAAAGGAATTCAACAAGATCGTGAAGGCGGATTATGAGTGCTGATTCAAGCGTGGACAAGTCAGATAGCGATAGGGACGAAACGACCCGAATTGCTTTGAAAGAAGCTGGAGCCTCAATTGAAAGGGACGATCAGGATCGAATTGTGCGACTCAGCTTTTCTGGAGCGAAGCTTACGGATGCAACGATGGTCCATGTTGCCACCTTAAAGCACCTCACCGAGCTTAATCTGGCAGGAGCAAAAATTTCAGATGCGGGAATGGTGGATGTCCATAAACTCAAACAGCTGCGATACTTAAGTCTATCGGGAACGATGGTTGGCGATGCCGGTATCAAGCATCTGAAATCGATGCCGAAATTACAGATTCTGATCCTTTCAAAATCAAAAGTGACAAACTCTGGCTTAGCAGCGTTGACCAAACTGAGTGGACTCGAAGAACTGTATTTAGCCAGAACAGGAATTTCGCAGTCAGGTCTCAAGCATATCGCAGGGATGACTCAACTCACTGCTCTTGGTTTAACTGCAACTGAGATCAACGATGATGGATTGGTTCACCTCAAGAAGCTCAAGAAGCTAAAAACATTGCTTTTGCGTGATAATAATATTTCAGATGAAGGGCTGAAGCATCTCAAAGGGCTGACAAAGGTCCAGCGGCTTTGGCTAAGAAATACACAAGTAACAGACGCAGGACTGAAACTCTTCGAGAAAATGACTCAGCTCAATTGGCTCGAACTGGATGAGACTAAAATCACCGACAAAGGACTGACACTCTTAAAGCAAATGAAACTGCTCGAACAACTCAGTCTCCGAAGTTGCGATATCACCGACAGCGGTCTGAAGAAGTTAAAATCATTAAAAAACATCACCTCATTGTGCATGACTAAAACCAGTGTTACTCCAGCTGGTTTAAAAGAGTTGCAGTCGTC
>JABJMI010000590.1 GCA_018659505.1 Planctomicrobium sp. | reverse complement strand
GTCGCTTTTGGCGATCCTCGATTCGTAGTTCGTATCGAGCCGGAAAGTCGACAAGTCGTCATCGGCACCAAAGAAGAACTCGGTCGTCAAACCGTTGAGGCAGATCGCGTCAACTGGTTAAAACCCGATTTGCAATTCCCACTGAAGGCAACCGCACAGATTCGCTATCAACATACCCCCGGAGTTTGCACTGTTCATCAATTGGAAGAAGACCGCATTCAAGTCGAATTCGAAGATCCACAATTCGGCGTCGCCCCCGGACAGGCATTAGTCTTGTACGATGAAGATCGCGTTCTCGGCGGCGGCTGGATTTTGTAAATTGCTTTTCCCTGACAGCACCTCGCTCACCCAAAAACAATTTCACACGCGATTCATCGCATCGCAGCATTACTCAAGGATACTTATCAATGGCAGTTTCAGAAATCGTCCCCGGCAAAACAAAAATCGGTTGGATCGGCACCGGCGTTATGGGTTCCAGCATGTGTGGGCATCTCATTGATAAGGGTTTCGAAGCGACGATCTACACGCGTTCAAAAGACAAAGCACAAGCACTCATCGACAAGGGAGCGAATTGGGTCGATTCACCAAAGGCAGTCGCTGAGGCGTCTGATGTGATCTTTGCGATTGTTGGGTTTCCACAAGATGTACGGGAAGTTTTCCTCGGAAAAAACGGTGCTCTCGCCGGTTCGAAAGATGGAAACATTCTGGTCGACATGACCACCAGCGAGCCGTCACTCGCTGTTGAGATTGCAGCTACTGCGAAAGCCAAGGGCGTTCATTCAGTCGATGCTCCCGTTTCTGGCGGAGACGTTGGTGCGAAGGAAGCTCGGCTCTCCATTATGATCGGGGGAGAGAAAGATGTCGTCGATGCACTGAACCCAGCCTGGGGTGCGATGGGAAAAACGATTGTGCATCAGGGACCAGCCGGTGCCGGTCAACATACGAAAATGGTCAACCAGACTTTGATTTCCAGCATGATGATCGGTGTTTGTGAAGCCCTGCTCTACGGGCATAAAGCGGGTCTCGATCTCGAAACCGTGATGAAGTCGGTCTCCTCAGGAGCTGCCGGAAGTTGGTCTCTAGCGAATCTCGGACCTCGTATCATGGACAATAACTTCGACCCTGGATTCTTCGTCGAACACTTCATCAAAGATATGGGAATCGCCCTTGCAGAGAGCCGCCGCATGGGACTCTCGATGCCGGGCCTTGCACTCGCTGAGCAGCTTTATCAGTCCGTTAAAGCTAAAGGCTGGGGTCGCGAAGGGACACATGCTTTGATGCTGACACTCGCAGAAATGTCCGGCGTCGACTGGAAGAATCGATAAACAAGATTCATCGCTTCGCAGCAAATGTGAAGTTTGCTGCAAGCAATGTTACATGACCTTTAGCCAGCCACTTTAAGTGGCTGGCATCACGAGGACTGATCATGATTCGAATGACAAAAACACTCGCATTGTCGTGCTTCGTATTGCTCGCTCAACAAAGCTACGCGCAAGATGCTGAGGTCAGCCATGATGAGAATAAAATCAAGAATGGCATCGTTGGACGAATCGTTGTCACGGGTGACGTCCCAAAACTGCCGCCGCTTTTAAAGAAGGGGCAACAGACAAAAGACCAAATTTGCAGCGACAAGAGAATCCGAGACAAATCACTGCTAGTTAGCGAAGAAGGCGGCTTAGCGAATGCCTTTGTCTACTTAAGGCAGATACCAAAAGGCTTGGAAACCCCCAAGGCGAAGAGTGAGTCTTCCCTAACATGCAAGAAATGTCAATTCAAACCATACGCGCAAATTGCCTCGGTGGGACAACCATTCATGGTGACCAACAGCAATTCAATTGCTATTAACTTCAAGCTAAATGCAGCTACAAATGCCGTCGCGGCGACTATAGCGTCTCCAAGCCCACGCGATGACAACGTCTTCTCGTGCATCTTCCAGCACCCTGAAAGGACTCCAATTAAGGTAACGGACGACTTTCACGGATGGGCGACAGCGTGGATTCTGCCACTCGAACATCCCTTCGCAGCAGTCACCGACAAGGATGGAAACTTCACAATCCAGGGGCTTCCGCCAGGATCGTATGAGTTCGTTGTCTGGCACGAGAAGGGCAAAAATCTGGAACGCAAACTGGAGATTAAAATTCAGAAAGATAAACCGACACAGACTCAGCTTTCCTATCCTATCTCACAGTTTTTAGAAACAGTGAAATAAGTCTCACTCGGGTAAATCCAACATTCTTGGAGTTCACTATGCCTTATGGCTCAATGATGTTCGTGATCACATGCTTAACGATGTTCACGACTCTGGTTGCTGCTCAAGAGCGTATTGAGCTAACAGCAAATAAGCCTGAGGGGGTCCTTGATCTCGATCAGATCAAAGAAGGGATCGCTGGGCGCATTATTGTCTATGGTGATGTCCCCAAGCTTCCGCCTCTCGTTAATAAGGGGGGGCAAGTTAAGGGTCAGTTTTGTGG
>JABJMI010000157.1 GCA_018659505.1 Planctomicrobium sp. | reverse complement strand
ACTTCTTGAACAGTGTTCTGCCAGCAGACGAAAGACCCTCAGGAAGGGTTGGAAGAAATTATCGCAAGCAGGGGACGTCGAATTTCGATTGCGGAGATTGCCGAACGAAATTCCGTCTGCGATTGATTCGTTTTTGGAATTAGAAGCACTTGGCTGGAAAGGAGAGCAAGGGACCGCATTAAGTTGTAAATCCTCCCATGCTGTCTTCTTTTCGAAGATGTGTGAGGAATTCAGCAAAGCAGGACGCGTTATTTTTGGAGAGATTCTTCTCAATAACCAGGTCATCGCTTCGACCTGCAATCTTCTCTCAGGGAATACATTATTCGCCTTCAAGATTGGTTGGGATCACAACTACTCAAATTGCAGCTTGGGATATTGGTCAGAGGTCTTACTTGCAGATGCGATTCATCATGAAGCCAAAGAAGTCTGCTTGATTGATAGTTGTTCAGACGAAGACTCTTATACCGGAAAAGTCTGGCAGGACCGGATCGAGATTGGGAGTACCATCCTAATCTGGAGCCGCCGTGCGAAGTTGATGCGAGAGGCCAAGAAAGTGGTGAAGAAACTGGTGAAAAACTAAGTTTCTTCGTAACCGATTCTCGCAATATTCCATTGGCTGAAACCATCCAATGAAATGAATCACCACGGAGAGCACTCGGGGAAGGAAAGAGTTCACGACATTGAAACGGTTGTCAAACCACGAAACACGCAAACGACACGAAAAGAATGTGTGGCAATCAAGACTGCTCACACTGCTGAATATGTTTGTTTCATCAAGAAGATTCAGATAGGAACAATCTTGCGATTCATTTCACAGATTGAACAATTTCATCCTGTAAATCTTGTTCATCCTGTCCTTTTTCTTTCGAATGGTTCGTGTTTTTCGTGGTTAAGAGATTGTCGAGCCCTTCAGTCCATTAACGGTTAAACATTGCTTTCAAAGCACCTTTATCTTCTCCGTGCCTCAGTGTCTTCGTGGTAATTTCTTTTCATTGAATTCAGCCACAAGCTTGCTCAAAGTACCATTTAGATCTTCGGTAATTCTATCGGTCACGATATCGCACCATCCCAATCCGCAAGAATTTCTTCGAGTTGTTCACGTTCTAAAATCTCATGGGCAAGTAAGTTGTCTGCGATGACAGCGAGTGCGGACCAGTTGATGTCTCGACTGAGAATTTGATGCAGTTCCACAGCTTTTGCTTCCAAGTATTGCATTCTTCGTTTTGTTAATTTGTGTAATCGACTTGCATTCTCCCAGGCGTTTTCCCAATCAACTTTCCATTCCGGAACCATCGCAGGATGAAACGGATCACCTGTGTAAATCATCTCTGCCACGGGACCGCCGAGTGCAACGAGAACTCGGTTCTCATAAAACTCTTCACGTTTGTATTCACCCGACGGCCATTCAATTTCGACATCTCCGTATCTCTCAGGACCATCATCCCAATCGGGATCAATGCTCAATGAACGCACAATCGCTCCCACAGCGATTGCAACAAAAGCATGACCAGATTCGTGATAGGCAGTAATTTCAGACATCTCTTGAATTTACCAAAGCTTGGACGATTTTTCCCCTGCATGGTTGTCAGTTGATCGAATCTCATCGACAATCAGGGGCACGACCCTCCCATTGCCTCCCTCCTCCCGACGGTCCTTCCTATGACGTATCAACTGAAGTCGAATCCAGAAGACGATCAAGGGAGTGTTGCTCCTACTTCAGGCGGAAGCGAAAAGGTTAAGAAGCCTGGGCGGAAGAAGCCCCCTGGTCGTTTGACTTCGCTCGATGCTTTTCGTGGCTTCATCATGGTCATGCTGGCAGCCAATGGGTTTGGGATTTATCAATTATCACGAACTGATGAAGCGAGTCCCTTGTGGCAAATTCTTGACCATGAAACCTTTGAGCGATTCGCTTTTCATTTCGAACATCCCCCCTGGCAAAGTAACTTTGTTCCGGGAGAAGTCTCTGCGAAAGTTGGCAATGCCTGGCTGAAATGGAAGGTCTCCTTCTGGGATCTCATTCAGCCTTCTTTTATGTTCATGGTCGGGTTGGCGATGCCTTTCTCTTATTCACGGAGAGAAGCCACTGGTCAGGGCAAATGGAAGCGAACTCTACATGCCTTTATTAGAGCGGTCGTCTTGGTCCTGCTAGCAGTTTTTCTTTATTCACGTGGACATCAATCGACCAATTGGATCTTCACAAATGTCCTGGCACAAATTGGACTGGGCTATTTCTTTGTCTACCTATTATTAGGGACTCCGAAGTGGGCACAAATCACTGCCTTTTGTGTCATTCTTGTTGGAACCACAGTGGGTATGCAGGTTGCACAACCTGTTGCTGAATATGTACCAGAGGAAGTGAACGCGAGTTTTGAAAAAGGTGACATTCTCGCTGAGCCATACCGACGCTGGTCTAAGAACGGTAACGCGTTTCACGAATTCGATGTCTGGTTCTTGAATCAGCTTCCGCGTTCAGAACAAGAGAATCCAGAAGATGAACAGCATCGCTTTAATGGTGGAGGTTATACGACACTCAATTTTGTGCCTTCGATGGCAACGATCTTACTTGGAGTGTTTGTAGGTCAATTCATATTATTGGCTCCTCGCAATTACAAAACCTTCTTCTACTTATTACTGGCAGCCATTGGCTGCACTGCTATAGGAGTATTCTTCGGAGCGACAACATCCCCAATCATTAAACGCATCTGGTCACCTGCGTGGGTTCTCTTCAGTGGCGGATATGTGATCGGCCTGTTTGCATTGTTCTATTTACTGTTCGACCTATGGCCATTGAAGAAGCTCGCGTTTCCACTAGTCGTCGTCGGGATGAACTCCATCTTTGTTTACATGATGGGGCAATTGCTGCGTCCCTGGATTTACAAAGAAGTCGTTACCAGACATTTCGACTGGCTGATTCTAAAATTCTTTACAGCGGTTAGATCGTTCACGAATTCAGAATTACCAGCCGAGGAATTCATGGAAATATTTGAGCCTGTCACGCTTTCAACGAGCGTCTTTATTGTAATTTGGCTGCTTTGTTTGTGGATGTATCGACAGAAGATTTTCATTCGCATTTGACCTTCGAGAAAGAATTATGAAACGATTAGTAAAATTAAATTCTCTGCTAATGCTTGCATTGATTTCATGCTTCGCAAGTGCTGATGCTCAAGAGAAAGAGACGAAAATTCTGCGCATCGGGATCATCGGTCTCGACACTTCGCACGCGCCCGCATTTGCGAAAGTCTTGAATGATTCCTCACATGCAAGTCATGTCCCGGGATGTAAAGTCGTCGCGGCATATCCCAAAGGGAGTCCGGATATTGAGTCGAGCACGAGTCGTGTCGCTGGATACACAAAGCTGTTCGAAGAGATGGGAATTGAAATCGTTGATTCCATTCCGGCATTACTATTGAAAGTAGATGCTGTCCTCTTGGAAACCAACGATGGACGCCCTCACCTGGAACAGGTACGACCTGTTCTTAAAGCTGGCAAACCAGTTTTCATCGACAAGCCGATAGCTGGTTCTCTTAGCGACGCAATTACCATCTTTGCTGAAGCTGAAGAATTGGGCGTCCCAGTCTTCTCGGCGTCGTCGCTGCGATATATCAAATTCGGTCAGGAAGTTCGTGATGGACTTATCGGTGAAGTGACAGGCGCTGACACTTACAGCCCAGCATCCCTCGAAGCGACGCATCCAGATCTGTTCTGGTACGGCATTCATGGAGTCGAAGCTTTGTTCACAGTCATGGGACCGGGTTGCGAAGAAGTGACGCGCGTCACTTCAAAGGATTACGACTTAGTTGTCGGCAAATGGAAGGATGGTCGCATCGGAACTTTCCGAGGACTCAGAGCCGGTTCCCGTGGGTACGGTGGAACTGCCTTCGGAACCAAAGGGACAAAGGTCATCGGTCCTTATGCTGGCTACGCTCCCCTCGTCGCTGAGATCGTCACCTTCTTTCAAACTGGAAAAGCACCGGTCTCTAAAGAAGAAACTCTGGAAATCTACGCCTTCATGGAAGCGGCCGACGAAAGCAAACGGCAAGGTGGGAAGCCAGTTTCAGTTCAGGAAGTGATGCAGAAAGCCGGCTGGAAAGAGTAAAAGGTTTCAAGAAACCCCGTCTCTTCATCAGAAAGAAATCGAGTGAATTACGGGATGGACTGGAACTAAATTTTAGCCACAGAGGGCACTGAGAACACAGAGAAAAAGAAATTTGCAAAGGCTCTCTGACGTTTCTTTCCTCCGAGTCCTCGGTGATCTCTGTGGCAAATTTTTACTAATGTGCAATCGCACGATTGGAATGTTCATAAAGGAACACTTCATTTGGCTGGTTTCTCTCAACAATTCTCTACTGTGTTTCCAAAGACTCAAGATAGCTCTTGTACTGCTGATCCAAAATACTGAAAGGGACTTCAGTTAACTTCTCGAGCGAGTCCGGTTTGTAGCGGACGCGATCAATCGGGCTGTAAACTTGGGAGAGATAGTCAATGAACTCGTCTTTGTAGATTCCATCTTTGTAGAGCATGAAGAAGTGAACGAGACCCGTTGATTGGCTGTAATAAGCATGCAAGACTTCATTGTTCGGAGCAGCCTGGAACTCTTTCTTTCCGAATAAGAAGTATCGCTCCATCGGGATGTAGAATTCCTCCTTGATTGCCTTTTGCTTTGCCCAGTATATCCGGGGGTGTTTGGGGTCACCAATTTTGAAGGCTCCGTGCTTGTCGATTTCGAACGACTCCATGTAGCAGGCAATCCCTTCGATGACCCAGAAATTGTGGTGCTCTCCGACATCAACATTTCTGCGGCTGCTCTCTCCGAGGAGTTGATGTGTGACCTCGTGAAACATTGTTTCCTTGCTCGTTTCTACTTTTTCGGGATCATCGTCATAATAAAAGTATGAAGTTCGTTTTCGCGGTAGGTAAAAGCCGGTCGCGATTTCGATGATCTGGTTCTCGGCTTTTAGTGCTTCAGCAAAGTCTTTCTGATTTGCGAAATACAAGATGCGATGTCGATCTCGTTGAGTCCCACGGCTCGTTGCACCTCCACCGAACAGTTTTTGAATTTGCTCAGGTGTATTAAAAAATGCAGCGAATTCTCGCATGAAGAAACGGTGATAGATTTCGAGTTGTCGACCGATCTCGACACCTTTTTCTAATGAGTGATTTGTCTTGATCGAGAAATGCTCGGTCTCGATTTCCCACCCATTTCGAAACACTTTGCGTAAAGTCGCTTCCCGTTCGACAGACATCCAGTTGCCATCGAAATAGCGTTCACCTTGTTCATAGCGGGCAACGTTAATCTTGGGAATCCAGCCAAATTCAGAATGATCGACGAAAAGTGGACGCATTCTACTGGAGAAAGGGGAAGTCCATTCGTCTTCATAGCGAACAAAGCCGAGTAACTCGCGACCGAATTTATGGTCTGGGTTGTGATAGACGAGTTCTCGAACGAGCTGAAAAGCGAAACTGGCATGCCGTTGATTGATCGCTCTGCGAGCGAGCAAGTACAGCTTCCGTGCGTATTCTTCATCAAGCGAACGTAATTTTGTCTGCCATTGGGCAGCGACCGGTCCCAGATTTTTGGGAATTGGAGGCAAGACTGCACTCGGTAGGTTGTCGAAGGCAGCGAGTGTCTCAGCTGAGTGACCAGCACGTTTACGAATACGTTCGGCATCTGTGAAGAAGCTGTTTGCTTCGCAGAAACCTGCTAGCTTCTCCATCTCAGCTGCGAAGAGTTCATGCTCTTTCGCGTATTGTTTCTTGAGCAGTTCCAAACTGCGGCTTTTCGAATCCCCATAGCAATGACTGACTAACAAAAGAGGAACCAAGAGAACAACTGCGCCAGATGTCATGATCGT
>JABJMI010000269.1 GCA_018659505.1 Planctomicrobium sp. | reverse complement strand
GGCGGTTCCCGTTCTCAACTCGAAAACATTTTTAAGTAAATCTTTGTTCCGTTTCCATCGTTTGTCTCCCACTGGACAAAATCATGATTCCCATTTGGATCGATTTCGGTGCTCTTCCACTGTTTGAATTCCTGCCTCTTCTAATGATGGGTTTAGTGACTTTTTTCATGCAGACGGTTGGACTTGGCGGAAAAATTTGACCTCCCCCTCACACTCTCTGAAAGGCTGGTAACATGGACTGGGAAGCAATTCTCCTCGACAACTGGCATGTTAAATTTGTTTGCATTGTATTGATCGTTGCGGCTTATATTGATGGAAAGGAACTTCGCGTTCCTAATTGGATCACATTCCCAATGGTTCTCTCAGGACTTGTTTACAGTACCTGGGTGGGTGGATTGGAAGGCTTGGGAGCTGGACTCCTGGGTATGACAGTTGGACTATTAACACTACTACCACTTTATGCCGTAGGCGGCATGGGGGCGGGTGACGTCAAGCTGATGGCAGGCATCGGTGCTTGGTTAGGAGCGACTGTCACATGGTGGGCATTTGTTGCAACTGTTGTGGTAGGAGCCGTCATGGCAATCATCATGGTGCTCTCCCGAAACGCTTGGGACAAACACTACGGACAGTTTCTTTTAATCATTTCCGAATGGACCACGATTAAAAATCCAGCAAAACTCTCCGAAATTGCAGCGGAAAGAAAGCCTACCATGTATCTGTTGCCTTATGGCATCCCGATCTGCATCGGGTCAATTGGCTACTTCTTGTACGCTGGAATGATTTACTAAAAGAAATAAATCCAAAGGCCAGCCTCTCAGCTGGCCTTTTTTGGCGTATTGAGTTCAAAATAGGTAAACCAGGGCAAGTTTTCGTAGTGTGATAGCAGTCGCTAGCACCAAATCAACCGTTACATCCCTCATAAGCTGAAGCATGTTACCCGCAACTGCCGATTCACTCAAAGCTGAGTGAGGTTTGGCGATGTGAGTAACAGCTCACAAATCGGAGATCTCCGAAATGAAACCCAAGACATTAATTTTACTCGCCGTTGCCGGAGGGTGTGGACTCGTTGCGATGTTGGGTGTCCAACAAGCGATGAAAATGACACAAGACTCAGCAAAGACTGAAACAAAAAAAGTACTTGTTGCATTAGCAAATATCGAAATCGGTGAAGTCTTGAACGCAGACTCCACCATTTTCAAAGAGTTGCCCGTCGATGGATTACCACCAGAAGAAGAGTTGATTGTTTCACCTGAACAATACGAAGAGCGAGGAGCTCGTATTCAATTGTTTGCAGGTGATGTCGTCACGTTGTCCAAATTGACTGAACCAGGTGGAACTGGAAACTCGGTTAAAATTCCTCGAGGTATGCGAGTGATCACGATCCCCGTCGATGAATCAGATTCACAGAGTAACCTCGTTAGTCCTGGAGATCGTGTCGATGTGTTGGTGACTTACCAGAGTGGTGGTCGAACCGGAAATACAAAAACCAAAACATTGATGGAATTCGTTGAAGTGTTCGCAGCAGATTCAAGAACAGCAGATAAAGTTGCAACCACCGAAAAAATGAGTCGGTTTAGCCATGTCTCATTGTTAGTCATGCCCGAGCAAGTGAGTTATGTCAAACTCGCTCAGAAAAAAGGAAATTTAAGCTTGGCGTGGAGACACAAGCTTGATGATGAATTGGTACAGATTCGGGATATTGATGAAGATCTACTAGAAGAACTCGAGGGGACAATCGGGATTAACGAAAATCGTCCTTTGTACGGAAATAACTTTTCGGAAGAAATCATCTCTCCTGGCTTTCAACCGTTCGTTCCAGTTACTGAAGAGCCAGTCGATGACCCTGCTGCCTCTGCGTTAACTTTAGTTGAAGAAGTTGAAGTCACTCCGATTGTGGTTGAGCCAGTATTAGTCGAACCAGAAGTTGTTCAGATTGAAGAAAAACCAAAATGGACTTTGCATGTGTATGCCGGAAATACTCCGACACCACATCAGTTTGAACTAGAAGAAGAAGCCATCGAAGATGCAACAGCAAAGTCAGGGAATACGAATCCGCTAGCGGATACTGTTCGCTCACTCTTAAATGGTGGGTAATCAAGAAAACATTCTGGTCCAGTCAATACAGGAACAGGGTGTTAAAGAGTCACTTTAATTTTGAAAGCCGGAATCGACCAGCTTTCGAGAAGTTGCAGTGAGAGACTCAGTTTCTCAAACGAGGAACTGAGTCACAAAGTTTGTAGCATTTGGAGAAGCGGGCAACTCGCCAATGTTTCACTTCAAAATTGTTTTTCGATGTCTGTGTGAAATTGACTTTACAATTTCATCAGGTTGAGAGGTCCATTTGACAGCTTTGAATTCTCGAAGTTGTTAATCAATTGGATGAACTTTGCAGGACGAAGAGTGGATTCTTCGAGCCAGCTCAGATCATGAAGGTGCAAGGATGCCCAATTTTAAAAAGTTATTCGGTTACCGGAATCGTCATTCGCTGCTAGTAGCCTGCTGTGTTCTTGGAATCACAAGCATTACAGTCGCTCAAGACCTGGACTCGCCTGATTCTACAGCGCCAGCTCCTGCGGATGCCGTAAAGCCTGGTGAACAGATTAAGCAGATCATTTCGAAGCGAACCAGTGTGAAGATGGTTCATCTTGACTCTGAAGTTCTAGAGCTTACGAATCGAATAAAAATTGTAGACGGTTTTAATGCTCAAACGATTGCTGTCTCGGCACTCTCTCCACATCGCATCCGGTTACACGCCGAAAGCCCAGGTGTCACAACACTGAAAGCCCAGGTGTCACAACACTGAAACTGATCGACGAATTCGATTCCATTTTTGTTGTCGAAGTCTTTGTTGAGCCAGACACACGTGAACTTCAAGCCTATCTGAAACGGCTCTTTCCAGGCACAGCAGTTGAAGTTGTAGGCTTAAGAGACGGTGTCGTCCTACGCGGCTGGGTCACCGATCCAACACAGATCCCGCAAATCATTACTGTTGCAGAGCAGTTCTACCCAACAGTCAGTAATCAAATGAATGTCGGTGGGGTTAGCCAAATTCAACTCCATGTCAAAATCATGGAAGTACAACGCTCAAAGATTCGTGAACTCGGATTCAACTTCCTTGCTCTAGGGCAAAATTATGCAGTTGCTAGTACAGTTGGTAGCGTGAGCCCATTGACTTCATTAACTACGCCATTTGCTGGTCCGGTTGGAGCTGAAACAACGATTGGCGGGTCAGAACTGAGTTTTGCCATCACAGGTAGTAGAAACCTCTTCAATGGTTTTCTGAAAGCGTTGCAAACTGAGTCATTATTAAAAGTTCTAGCTGAACCTGTTCTAGTTACCACAAGTGTACGACCAGCATCAATGCTCTCCGGTGGCGAGTTTCCTGTCCTCGTCCCCCAAGGTGTCGGAGCGACAACCGTCGAATGGAGAGAGTTCGGAGTGCGTATGGAAGCAGTTCCGATTGTCTTAGGCAATGGTAGACTCCGCCTCGATATCGCTCCGGAAGTCAGTTCACGAGATGTAAGTAACTCTGTGAATGTTGATGGACTTGTTGTCCCCGGAATTAATGTGCGACGTGTCAATACTCAAGTTGAAATGCGATTCGGTGAAACACTCATGATTGGTGGTTTGATTTCTACGACGAGAACTGGGGACATTCAAAAAGTTCCAGTGTTAGGAGAAATCCCCTGGATTGGTGCCGCATTCAGTCGGAAAATATTCACCGAAGGCGAAACGGAATTGCTGATCCTTGTTACTCCAGAAATGGCAGCTCCTGTCTCTGCCGGTCAATGTATGCCACCGGGACCTGGTCAACAGTCAACAACACCTACAGATACAGAACTCTACCTTGATGGACTGTTAGAAGTTCCAAATTATGGTGGACCAGAAACAATCATTGACGCACCCTACAACCAACAAATGATTATTCCTGGTGCTGGTCCTGCCCACCAAGGGCAACAATTACCACCCAATGCTGCAATTGATTCAGCACAGAACAATCTTCGAAGCCAGTCAATCCAGCAGGTTGGCGGGGATTCTGCGAGCCAAGGGGAGAATCAATCTGCAGAATATCAATTCAGTTCAGGTTCAAATCGATCATCAGCGGCAAGACCTCTCACGTCTGAGAGTAATCCCTCTCGCCAAAATCGAATGAATTTTGCAACACTAGAGTCTGACTCCAAATCTCGCGATTTAATTGAAACCTCAAGATCAAAGTAATCGATTGAGAAAACGTCATTCCAACTCAGAATCATCTCTGAATTGGAATGACGTTTCGTTATTGAATTAGAATTTAAGTGGGGTGTTAGTCACCTCATTTGTATTGGTCTGGGATTAGTTTTATGAATAATGTTGTTCGATTGGCGATGGTTGATCCTAAAGATCAATCAAGAAGCTCAATCAAGAATTTATTGCTCGGCATTGATACTGTCTGGTTAGAAGCCGAATGTGCTCGTTACGAATTCTTTACAGACATTGTCACTCAAACTCAGCCTGATATCGCCCTAATTTCTCTCGACTCCGATCCCCAGAGCGGTTTAATGGTTGTCGCTGAGGTTCACAGGGAGTCGCCTGAATGTCAGATTCTGGTCGTGAGTTCCTCGCAAGAAGGCACTGTCATCTTGCAGGCAATGCGAAATGGCGCCAAAGAGTTCCTGAGCGCACCATTAAATCTTGACGATTTCATGGCAGCTTTGGATCGCATTGAGAATGTTGGAGGAGGCAAAGATGGCAAAGTCAAAGGGACCAACGTCATGTCTATTATTGGTGCGAGTGGGGGGGTTGGCTGTACCTCACTTGGTATCAACCTAGGCTGTGCCCTAGCTTCCAGTGATTTGAATAGCGTCGCTATTATCGACCTTGACCTGTCCCTAGGAGATGCGGATGTCTGGCTAGACATCATTCCTGACTACACGATTCAGGATGTGGCAGAAAACGTCAATCGCCTTGATTACTCGATGCTGAAGCGATCTCTAACACAACACGCAAGTGGTGTTTTCTTGCTTCCGCGTCCAGTCCATATGGACGAAGCTGCTCCTATGAATGCAGAGGAATTGCAACGTGTGATTGCTTTGCTGAAAGCAACTTTTACCCACTTGCTGATTGATTTAAGTAAATCATTCTCACCATTGGACATGGCTTCGCTACAAGTCTCGGATCAGATTCTGCTCGTAACTCAACTCGACCTGCCTTGCTTACGAAATGTTGTCAGAATTAGTCAATTCCTCGAAGATCAGGAGTTGGGCGACAAACTGAAAATCATTGTCAACAGAGTCGGATTGGGGGACTCTCAGATCAGTCTCAGTAAAGCGTTGGACACGATTGGACGAGAAGTTTTCTGGCAGATTCCGAACGAATTTTCGCCCGTGATCGAGTCTCGAAACAATGGAGTTCCACTGATTACTGAATTCCCCAAAGCGAAGATTACTAAAGCGATTCAACAATTAGCGACCAAGATCGACGCTTCGATTCAATCAGACGCATCAGCGAACGGAGACGACAAGAAAAAGGGTGGACTTTTCAGTTTTCTTAAGTAGAGTAATTTAAAACTTGAACTACCTGAGTGCAAACTGCCATTTCCGATCGATGCTTTTTAGTTGAACAATAATCGCAAGAGCATCACTTCTCCGACCAGTGATCCAGTAGTCAACATACGGGAGAATTTGCTAAGATTTGGTTTAACGAATTCAATCAAACAGCGAGTTTTTACTCGCTGTTTTTTCATTAGCTCCATTCTAAAAAAATTAAACGAAGGTTGGCCGATGTCTGAGAAAAACAGATACAAACGAGTGATCTTGAAATTAAGCGGCGAAAGTTTTTGCCGTGAAAGAGAGAGCGGCATCAGCATGACAGAAGTTGCTCAGATATCTGAGCAAATCAAGGACGTTGTTGAAACCGGAGTCGAACTCGCCATTGTTTGCGGCGGTGGAAATATTTTACGCGGCAAACAATTTTCCGCAGTCAGCGCAGCGATCCACGCCTCTACAGCACACTACATGGGTATGCTCGCAACGGTCATTAACGCTCTCGAGTTGCAAGATGCGTTGGAAAATGCTGGCGTCCCAACCCGAGTACAATCTGCAATTCGTATGGAAGGTGTCGCTGAACCGTTTATTCGGCGGCGCTGTATTCGCCATCTGGAAAAAGGAAGAGTCGTGATATTAGCTGCTGGAACCGGCAGCCCTTTTGTCACCACAGATACCGCTGCAGCTTTGCGTGCTCGTGAACTTGGTGTTGACGTTCTACTGAAAGCAACAAAAGTTGATGGAGTCTACTCAGAAGATCCTGAGAAAAACT
>JABJMI010000242.1 GCA_018659505.1 Planctomicrobium sp. | reverse complement strand
TGGTATGTAGTGTTCCGAACACAACGTGACCCGTTTCCGCAGCGGTAATCGCAGCAGAGATTGTTTCGAGGTCACGCATTTCCCCCACGAGAATCACATCGGGGTCCATACGCAATGCACGCCGGAGAGCTTCCGGGAAGTTTGGAACATCGACACCAACTTCACGTTGATTAATGGTCGATTGTTTATGTTGGTGGTAATACTCAATCGGGTCTTCGAGCGTAATGATATGGTGCTGCTCAGTATCGTTGATGTGGTTAATCATACTGGCGAGCGAAGTTGTCTTTCCACTTCCTGTCGGTCCAGTCACGAGGAACAATCCTCTCGGACGGGCGATCAATTCGCTAATAATCTTCGGAAGCCCAAGTTGCTCAAAGGTCAGGAACTCGTTCGGAATACGCCGCAGCACCATTCCGATGTGACCACGCTGCTTAAAGACCGCCACACGAAAGCGTGCTTTATCTCCAAACGCGAAACCAAAGTCTGTTCCACCAACTTCTTGCAGTTCCTGCTGATTTCTTTCGGGAGTAATACTCTTCATCAAAGCGACGGTATCTTCCGCCTCTAATGACTTGGTATCCAGCCTTACCATACGCCCCGAAGCACGCACCACAGGTGGTTGCCCGGTACTGATGTGCAGATCGCTCACTTTTTCGCGAACGACCGTTTCGAGCAGTTTATCAATTTGAATTGTCACAAATAATGCCTTCAAGGTGTGATGAAGACGCTCGGCGAACGAATGTGCCGAGCTGCCAAATTATTAACTCTCACCGATGTGTTGGCTAGTGAAGTGCCTTTTGACGAATGGGAATCTTCAGTAAAAAACGTCGCCCATTTCCGACTCAAAACAACGGCTGGTGCATTTGTTCCCGAAACTAAAAATTCAAAACAGCTTCCATGACTTCGACGTCAGGGTCTTTCCATCTGCCGAATTCTATGGCTCATCCGTTGTCAATCCGACCTAGTGTCACCCTAATTCGTCATTTTGAACACTTACGACTTCGCGAACAGGTATCAACTCAGTTCGAATCTAGTGTCCACCTGATCTCAATTTATAAGCTTCCGCTAGTGTCGTGATGCCTTCGACAGCCTTGTCGACTGCATCTTCTACTAATGTTTTCATGCCAAATAGGCGTGCTTGACGGCGAATATTCTGGGCTGGTTCGCTTCGGAATGCCATGTCTCGAAGTGTTGAATTCATCATCATCAATTCGAACACAGCTTTTCGACCTCGGTAACCAGTGTGCTGACAGTTTTTGCAACCTTTACCTCGTCGGAAGTTTGAATTCTCAATTTGCTCCGAGGTGAGGTCAAAGAACTCCATTTCAGTCTGATCTGGTTGATAAGACTCACCACATTTCGGACAGACAGTCCTCGCCAAACGTTGAGCCATAACCGCCATAAGACTGGATGCTACGAGGAAAGGCTGAACACCCATGTCGATAAGTCGTGTAATAGAACCGGGCGCATCGTTCGTATGAAGTGTACTGAATACCAAGTGTCCAGTCAAAGATGCCTGAATTGCCATCTCTCCCGTCTCTGTATCACGAATTTCACCGACAAGGATCACATTGGGTGCTTGGCGTAACATAGCACGAATAATTCGAGCAAAGTCGAGGCCGATATTGTGCTTCACTTCAACCTGATTGATGCCTGGAAGGTAATACTCTACCGGATCTTCAGCCGTAATAATTTTTCGGTCTGGTCGATTCAGTTCACCTAAAGCACTGTACAGCGTTGTTGTCTTTCCACTCCCGGTTGGTCCTGTCACCAGAAAGATTCCGTTCGGACGTCGGATCACAGCCTGGAAACGCCTGTAGTTCTCTTCGCTGAAACCAAGGCTACGAATACCGACCTTAATGTTATCCCGATCCAGAATACGCATTACGATTGATTGACCATGATTGGTCGGCAATACACTAATACGCAAATCGATCTCTTTGCCGCCCACGCGTGTCTTAATTCGTCCATCCTGCGGTCGGCGTTTCTCGGCGATGTCCATTCTTGCCATCACCTTGATACGTGAAGTCAACGCAGCAAGGAGACGTCGCGGTGGACTATCTCGCTCGACCAGAATCCCATCAATCCGATATCGGACACGAATTCGGTCCTCAAAAGGCTCGACATGAATATCACTCGCCCGCATATTCGCGGCTTCAGTGATAATCAGGTTCACGAGTCGAACAATAGGTGAACTTTCCTCACCTTCGGAGTCTTTGGCAGCATCCGCAATCTCAGTTTCCGTGAAATCAATCGCTGTCTCGGTGAATTCCATGAGCATCGAATCGACTGATTCTGTCTCAGATCCCCCATAGAAGCGGTTGATGGCGTCGTTGATTGACTCCTTGGGAGCCATTGTAAGCTCAACGTCGCGATTCAGAATGAACCGTAACTTCTCCATGACATCGAAATTCGATGGATCTGTAACAGCTACTAGTAGTCGTTCTCCAAGGAATTCGACCGGGATACAGGTATTTTCACGGGCGACCGACTCGGGAACCAACTCAATAATCGAACTTTCGATTTGCAGATTGTCGAGATCAGTAAAGTTGAAGCCGAAGGCAGCTGCTTTCGCTTCGCCGATCCGCCCTTCGTCGACATAACCCATTTTCACCAGGGCATCTTCAGGCATGATCCCCCCTGCCGCTGCGACGCTAATCGCTTCGGCTAGTTGATCGGCACTGATTGTGCCATCGTCGACAAACTGCTGTAACCAGTCATTACCTGCCATTGAAGACTCTCTCCGCTGATGTGGAGTTGATATAAATTTTGACTCTTCGCCCACGATGTCGAACCATTTTCATTCGTCAATAAACAAATCGAACGAAAACTGAAATCAAACGCTGCGAAGAAATGAACTTGTAGAATTATGGAACTGCTGCAGAAACGCAAGAGTTGAATCAGTTCAAGTGTAAAAGACCAAGGCAACTAAAGAAAGCGATGTGTCAGCGTTGATGCGAATTCCGAAGAGGAGATGAAGGGATGATGAAAAATTTCCGCATCGCAACAATTATCCGGGAAGAATGCGAGGTCGTCAAATCTTGTTGGGCAAGACATCCCGCTCGGGAAAATGATTCGCTGGCAATAACTCATGAACATTTGCTCTGACAACCGACCGACCGAACTCAAGAGTCCGCAACGTCGACTCTGGGAGCGGCTCTAGTTTGATGCGCTTCATCACCTGGTTCAGGCGGAACAGGAGACCTTCGTTCCCCAAGTAATCTTCGAAGAATCGCTCCTTCGTGAACAACTCGATGAGACGAGCAAGCTCTGTGACTTCCTTTGTTGCCAGACTGGAAACAACTCCTTGAACTTTTTGAAGGTCAACCTCTCTCAGGACGTCGTAATATTGCTCAAGTCGTTCAGGCTGGTCTTCTATCAACGCTGAATCGAGAAGTAGTTCCATCACAATATGCCCGAGGAACCCACACCGCCAAGAATCATCCTCAGGTAGATCATCACGAAAAGACCGGGCAATCTGACCTGAAACATCATAAAACGCTTCCGTTCCATGAAACCAGCGGTCATCGTCAAGATGCTTCTGAATTCCGACAGCGATCTCGTACTCGTCGCCGGATAATGTCGGCAACTCTTCCGCAATCCGTCGCCCTCGTACACGAGCCTTACGGTCAACCACACTCAACCAGTCCGGAACACAAACCCCGGCAGCGAAGTAAGGACGGTCAAGGTATCGAATTGCATGAGTGAAATAGTTCAAAAGTTTCGCAGTGATTTAGAAAGCCGCAATAACATGAATACAGGACGCTTGTTGGGGAGTTTTTTAGAACACTAATCTACACTTATCCACACGAATCATTTTTTATTAGCGTAGATTAGAGGCGATTAGTGTTCCACACTTTTTGTTCGTCCGAAACTGAGATCAGTCGGATCGCCTCCCTTCAATTCTAATTTTCATGGCATCATTTTGCGACTTCTCTCATTTGCCTCTTCCTGGAATAAAGTTGGTTCACACTCAGATCAGAACCGCCCACACCGTGTTAATGTTGAGCAAGCGTCAATCATCCGCTTTCGGGCGAGGTGCGGTCTCCAGAATTGAGATAATCACCAAGGTACACAGCACGAGCGAAACAACGAGCGCTGCCCCGCGCCAGCCTTGCACACGATACAGAAGTAACGCTCCCAGACCAGTTGTGATCGTTGCGAAATGAACAATTAACACCGCGTGCTTCTTACTGAATCCTAGAGTCGTCAGTCTATGTGAGAAGTGCTTTTTATCCGGCTGAAAAGGGCTTCGCCCCTCGCGAAGCCTGATGAACACTACAGTCAAAAGATCGTAAAGAGGGATCGCCAAGATACAAAGCGGAGCCAACATTACGTGCCGCTGGGGCATCGACTCGTCATAGAAGGTCCCCAGTAAGGTCAGGCTGGA
>JABJMI010000554.1 GCA_018659505.1 Planctomicrobium sp. | reverse complement strand
TCGCGGTAACTGCCCGAGTCGAAAATTTCCCTGTAAGCATGTTCTCGCGTTACTGTTGTTACTCTCTTCAAGTCCAGACATTTTTTCTCTTGAATCGTCACCTGACTGGTTAGACACTTGGCTGGAGAAACGACGCCTCAAACGCGAGCAGAAAGCGACGCGAGAGAGCGAACCAGCCAAGCCGGTTGATAAAGAAGCTCAAGCAAAAAGAATTAAGAGTCGAGAGAATAACGTCTCGGACGGAATCGAACAGTTGATCATCTGGCTTGATGATCTCATTCGCTCTGGGATCGCAGCGCTCGAAACGAAACCATTCTCGTTTTGGGATACACAGGCTCGAAGGCTGATTGATGCACAAGCCAAAGGTTTGGCAAACAGAGTTCGGAATCTGGCAGAGATTCCTGGAAGCTCACAAGACTGGTCGCAACGAATGCTGGAGGAGTTAGGAAGCCTTCGCTTATTGGTACAAGCCTATCAGCGGCAAGACACGCTCTCTCCGAATCTTCAGGCGGAAGTTCGCCAACTAGTTGGTTGGACCGTCTCGCAAACTGAATTAGAGCTGAACGGAGATTCGGTCACTGATGACTGGTTTATCTGGGGGCAACGAATTGAAGACGATGAACGTTTTCGCTTGCAACGATCTTGGGCGATTGGATTGAAATCAGAGAGAGAGGCACTGATTCTGCAATTCGCTCCGGGGAAGCAAGGGTTTCCAGAAGTCATCCTACCAGGAACGCTGCAGCAAGGAGCAGTCAATTTCTACCCTGGAGCAGTGCCACAACGTGCAAAGTTTGTCAACAAAGAGAATTCTGAAAACACTGCATCCGAGATTCCAGTTCAGGCTTCCATCTCCGAATTTCTTGAAACTTATGCGTCTCGATTGGCACTCAATCCATGGCTTGCAAGCTGTGGATGCCTGATCGAGAATGTTACTCTCTCAATCTTTCAGAATCAGTGGTGGATCCGAGATAAAAGTGGTGCAGCTTTACCGTGTCGATTGAAACATCCGTTTGAACTTCTTTCCATCACAGAGGGAGAGCACTTTCAAGTACACGCTGAATGGAATGGTCGCTTTCTGACTCCGATGAGCTACCTTTATCAAGGGCAATTGAACTTATGTTAAGCGATCAATTGCTGAAAGTCGCGCTCGTCGGCACCGCACAGGCACCGCAGGTTCCAATCAACTCTGAAAACGATGTCGATTCGTTGATCGGTCCATCGATTGAACTCTCTATAGAATCTCAATTCCTCTTGAGAGCAGGACGACTTGCGATCTATCAGCGAGCAGGTCAACTTCCGGTCACAGTTCCACAAGTAGACACATTTCCAAGCAAAGAGCGAGTCGAATACTCCGATTCATTTTTGAAACTGTTCGAAACAGCTCTCACTAAAGAACAACATGTTCTGTTACCAGAATTCTTATCGTTACTCGCATCTCGGAAGTTGTTTGCTCCAGATAAATACATTCCAAGATTACTTGATCTAGAAGACCTTACTGTCCGGCCATTGATTCAAGCCGTCGTTGGTGCAAAAGGTGAATGGCTGAGTCAGTTCAACCCCAATTGGAACTGGACCGTCTCTGATCCTACTTTAGGAAGTAGTGATCTGGAGGGGCATCAAGGATTGTGGGATGATGGAACATTCCCAGAACGGCTCGCTGCCTTGAGAGCGATACGGAAACTGAATCCTGAACTCGGTCGGGAACTACTGGCTGAGGTGTTCACAAAAGAGAAAGTCGAGAATCGGAAGCAATTGTTAGCTGCGATCAACGAAGAACTTGGTCCCGAAGATATCGAATTCCTCACTCTATGCCTCTCGGATCGAAGCAAATATGTTCGTCAACAAGCTGCCAATCTGTTAGCTAAGATTCCAAACTCTGAAGTGAGTCAGAGAAATAGAATGCGGGCGAACAACATACTGACACAAAGCGACTCGAACAATGCGAGCAAACTGGTCTGTCAACCTCCGCAGGAATTGCCTACTGGCTGGGAGGAAGATGGGCTGGAAGTCAATCCGCCGAACAAACGAGGACAAAGAGCGTTCTGGACTGAAGAACTTATCTCCAAAATTCCTCTTCAGCACTGGGAATCTCAATTTTCAGCAACGCCCGTTGAATTGATCAATGGCATCCTCAACGATGATTATGCACACGCTGTCATTACCGGGTGGTCTAAAGCGATTTCCGGCAAAATCGTGACGTCTGAGTTTCAAGGCTGGTTGAACTCTTTATGGAAGTATTGGTCCGCGATGTTGCAACATCCTCAGCAAGCGGTCGTCATACAGGCGCTCGAGCAGCTGGGAGGCTTGGCGAGAAAAATGTCTTCAACTGATCTGGATCGCCAACTGCTGCAACTTCTTCGGGATCAACATGATCCTGCACAACTGCCGGTCAATGAAATACTCAAATGGATACCCACCACTTGGTCCAAATCCTTCAGCCATGAATACCTTCGCATTAGCCGGACACTTGCAGGTTCTCGCAGCGACAAAGCAGTCTATGAATGGTTGCAATCTACCGCTCAAGCAGCCGTGTTCCTCTCTCCTGATCTGTTCGCAGCGGCACTGACACCGTGGAAGATCCGAGATCACGGAGTCCAAGCCTGGCAAGTTGCGGGTATTGAAATACTGATCACAAACTTCCAGGAACGAATTCAATTACGCGCGAGTTTCTATAACGAGATCAAACTTGCCGGCGTTGATTGAACTCTCATTTAAACTGTTACTTTTGGTAAATCGGTAGATAGTGGTACTTCACTGAGAGACTCAGCACCGCCAGCGAGGTGGCATACACGGTTCCATGCCCTTTTTCTGAGCCATTCTCAGCTAGCCAGGAACCATTTCCGTCTTGTTTTTCTAACAGCATTTCTTGAACAAGCTGTTGAGCGACTTTGGAATGCTCGCCACCTTTTTGATACATCCCTTGTGAGTAATAATATGTCCCGTATGAGGCGAATCGATCTTTCCATTTCGGCGGATGTTCTAACAGCCAATCAGCGGCGCCCGCGACTAAAGGGGAATCGTACTCTCCACAAACCTGCATCGAGAGCAAGCCGGCAGCCGTCATCGTGAAACTGGGATTCGTATGATGAGGCTCATAGGTGAAGCCGCTTGCCTTCTTTTCGGGGAATCCATTGCGATCCAATGGCGAAGCATAGGAACGCTTGAGGTAATCGACAGCGTCAACAATTGCACTGGCAGGGACTTGAAGTCCGTCATTCTTTGCTGATCTCAGTGCCATCACTTGCCAGACGGAGACTGATAAATCTGAATCTCTCGAATTCGGATTATAGCGCCAACCTCCACGGAAATGAGTCGGCTTTTTCTCTTTTTGTGAACTCAGAATGACATCAATTGCTTTTTGACAACGATCATGAATTTGTTGATCCTGCTCCGCAGTTGTTCCCATGCCGAGCAGTTCTGTCAGCATGAGAGTGATAATTCCATGCCCGTACATACGTGAGCCATCTTTACTGCCGAAATAGCCTTTGTCATCAACTCGATCATCTCGCAGCACAAACTCTAATGCCCGCTGCATTGATTTACCCGAAGGAGTCGCCTCACCTGGTTGAATACCGACACTCGCCATCGCCATCAGCGACAGGGCTGTCATTGTGGTATCGATCCCTTTATCCAGAATGGCTCCATCATCACGTTGCTGACTGATCAGAAATTGAATCGCTTTATCAACTGCTAGATCTGTCCGATCTTTTTCAAAGACGGATGATTTGGCATCTGGTTCTTGTGCATAGGACAATGCAGGTAAGCACAACATAATAACGACGAATAAAAACTTGAACTGATTGAGTTTCATGGTTCACCTGTATTTCAGTTCACGTTAATTATGTCGATTGTGAATCGCACCAATTAGGGAAACTATGCTTTGACGATTAAAGATAACATCTGGTCAGCGAAGACGAGTTTCGCATGTCGTTTGCTTGAATGCAACGTGACAGAAACAAATACACATTGAGTTAAATTGATTTTAACCTGACATTGAATCGAGCTTTATCAGTGATGCTTCTGTCGTAATTGTCGCGTGCAATGGCGAACTAGAGCTTACCGGTATCAGTCACGAATGTTTTGGTTAGGCGTACTAATTCTTGGTCGATATTCTCACCTTTGTAGAACCACATCTTGCCACGGACATGAACTGTTTCGCCGGGAGGGCAATCGGGGAAGATAGGGTCAGAGTGTACACACGGAACCGGAGGATTTGCCCATGCTCGATGACAAGGTGTCCACGCGGTGATCATCCAACGGTTCTCAGTTTCTGATCGAACAGCAATGAATGGCTCGTTGACCACTGTTAGAAGAGTTTGTTGATTGTTGAAACCGGGCGCTCCTTTGAGCATGACACAGACCTGCGACCGCAAGCCTGTCAGTAGTTGAGAAGTTCCATTGGTGAGTGACATTTGCATATCAACACTCGATTCGCCAGCTGCTACCGAACTCGAAAACTTAATCCCATTCGGCAGGGTTCGCTCAGAGACGAGTGTGCCTTCTTTCTTATGCCATTCTAAAGGAGGAAGTTCGTTCCCGGCAGCTGACCAAATCGTAGGGATGTGAGTATGTGCCAGATATGTCAAACCGAGGTTAGAGAAGATCGCTTCGGGAACATCGACAACGACATAGCCACCGTTCTCCCACGGCGGAAAGATGCTGACCTTGGTCTCTCGCTGTGGATGGATCGCTCCGTCGAAAAATCCCTTTCGCGGATGCCGTCCGCCAGGATATGGCATGACTTGAATTGTTGGTGACGTCTCCTCAAAGTCTTTTCTTCGGCTTTGGTATTCCTGAACAACTGCTTCCGCCTCAGTGAGTGAAAGACCAGTCGCAGCGCGAACTTCTTCGGGGGTGAAGCGATGCGCAACAATCATATTGTTGAGCCAACGATCTCGGTTCTCTGCTGACAATTCACGAGCAGTCTGTTGAACTGATTCTGTGTCATCTCGGGTTGGCAGCGACTGATAATAATCGAGAGCTTCACGATACTCAGCCATTCCTTCCGCAGAGACGATCCCTTCGCTGCGCTTGATTTCTTCTTCCATTCTGCTGACAAGGTAGCGTTGCTCCTCTTCACGTAAATGGACAGGCTGATCATCGACGACGACATACCAGGGAGCAGTATGGGCAAAGCGGATTCGCGCATCATCTCGTTCTTCAAAGAAACGAACGGTAAACCAACCCGACTCCGTTAATCGAATCTTTTGATTGATAACGGAACGGAATGCCCCTTCCGGAGTCTTCATGTTTTGTGGACGGAGTAAATGATCGGGGCTCCCGTTGATGACGATCTCACCATAAGAGAGCGGTGTTTCGGAAATGATCTCCATTTCAAGCGGAATTTCCAAAGCGTCCCCATTTGTTGTCTTCCATTGAAACTCGTGACCTGGATCGTGTTCGTCGGCAGTTGCGAAAAGCATCGGACCAGTCGTCACAAAGGACCGTCCTGCTTGCAGTCCTTTGATCCATGCCTTGTGATTAAAACCGTCCTTGAGATGAACATAAACCCGTCCAAAACCAGCAGGCACGGGATGGACGCCATTGGCAGTTCCGGCTGAAGGAGGAAGACGAAAACCACAGTTTAACAAGGTTGAGTACATCCCCAATGTATAGTCGAGCCATTGCCTTTCCCCGCCTTGCTGAGTGCCATACGGCGGTTGAAGATAGGCTGGTGCTGTGGTGTTCCACTTCTCAAAACCAAATTCCGTACGCCACAAATGGTTATTCGAAAGCTCATACAATGAATCCGGAGCAAGGACGGGGAGCACCATCGCAAAGGGCCAGTCGAGCTTGTCCATATCAAACAGAACATCCGAGTTGTCGCCTCGTGCTGATTCGATAATTGGTCGCCAGGGTGGGACAGTCTTTTCAAGAGTTCCTTCGTGTCCCAATACAAACAAAGCTCCCAATGTATGTCGCTGTTCGCCGACTCGAAAGATTTCGTATTCGGTATTTCTAGGCCAGATGACATGTGTCTTGTCGACCTCGACGAGTTTTTCAGGAATGTCGCCGGTCATGCTCTTATCGCCAGACGAAGGCGGTGTGTCTGAATTGGTGACCCACGAAGTCAGCGGGAAGACGACGTTCAAGTCTTCAGCTAGAATAATGTTTCGAAGATCGTCGACCGTGCGATGTATATGAGTGTCACCTGAGTACCAGTCCCGTTTCGCAGGATCGCTCCACTGTTTTAGCTTTAGGGTTAATTCAAGATCTTTGTCAGCCATTTCGATAGAAGCTTGAACTGGAAAGTAGGTTTTTCCCCGCTCAATGGTGAGGGAATAGGAACCAGGTTCAAGAGTGACATAGCAAGAGTGAGCGGAAACGGTTGTGTGGTACTCGATTGAGTTCTTGTTGTTCCAGTTCTTTTTTTCGTATTTGATCGCTGTGCCTGCTTCTTCAGCAGATTCAAAAAAGAACGGAGTTCCATCCTTTGCTGTTAGGTAAACTCGTGCAGCCAGTGGTTTCTCGGTATCGGCATCAATGATTGTTAAGACGAGTGAATGTCCTGCCAGCACATGTCCTGCACCGCAAACTCCAAAGGCGAAAAATAGACTCGCTAAGATTATTCGCAATTGTCGAAGACTTATCATCATTTATTCTCGGTTTGCAAAGAAATTCAGACGACTCACACAATCTCAAGAAGATGAGAGTGCCATTCCACATGTTGCTTTTATTAAGCATGGCAGATGAACCGAAGAACGTCCAATGGTTCCCAAATCCTCTTAATCGCTTAGGATATGATTCACTAATCTCCGTCATGCTTACTCGTAGGAAAATAGAGTGATAGATTTAGCGCAAGAACATTCCCCGGTCAGTGATCTCTTTCCTGAATTGACTCCATCTGAAGCTTGGAAAACTTACAAGCTTTCGGATGATCAGATCGAATTCTATCACGAGAATGGCTACGTCTCTGGTGTACGAATTCTTGATGAAAATCAGTTAGACGTTCTCAGAGAACAACTGACTCATTTCTTTTCCCCAGACCACGAAGGCTCAGAATTATGGTACGAGTACCATACGAATGAGTCGGTTGATCCGAATTCCGTTCTCTTTCATGCTTTAGGGGCATGGAGAATCAGTTCCGGATTCCATGACATTCTCTGGCATCCAGCGTTCACTGTGCCTGCTTCGCAATTACTTGGAGGGACGGTTCGGATGTGGCACGATCAACTGTTCTGCAAACCTGCCAAACATGGCGGAGTTGTTGCCTGGCATCAAGACTATTCTTACTGGACTGAGACAACGCCAATGGATCATTTAACCTGTTGGATCGGACTTGATGACAGCACGCAAGAAAATGGTTGTCTGCATTATGTGCCGGGCAGTCATCGCTGGGATTTACTGCCGATCACGGGACTGGCGGGCGACATGCAGGCGATTCGAGAAGTTCTGAATCCTGCTCAGGTCGAGCAATTCAGCCATCCGGTCCCGATTGAACTCAAGGCTGGAGAATGTGCTTTTCATCATCCGTTGATGGTACACGGTTCTTTCGAGAACAAGACAGACGGTCCTCGGCGTGCAACAGTAATTAATGTTTTCAAAGACGGAGTCTGTTCAGCACAAGGCGAAACAATCTTAGATGGAACCGACGCCATCCCAGCAGGCCAACCGATGAGTGGAAGGTTTCATCCAGTCTTATTCACCCCTGAACAGTGAAAGATGCTGAGTGTTGCAGTTACAGCAACTCTTTCCATTCATCAACAGTTTTCATCACGGTCCATCGTCTGCGAGCGGACTCGGGGATTTTTTGTAGCAAAACGAATTGAATTAGCTCGTATTCGGAAACATCTTGATGTTCAAACGCGAGTCGAGCCAGTTTGAGTGCCCGCGTTTCGCTTTTCTCCGTTTCGGTTTCTGGATCGAATTCTTGAACCGGGACGTATATCACAACTCGTAATGTAGGGGGGTGTTCGGTCTTATGGCTTTTATGTTGTCCTCCAATAACTCTTGGAGAAGATTCCGGAAACGCATCTGCGATCGCATATTGCAATGGACGAAACGGGGCGGTGTACAACTCCCAATAGATGAACAGCAACGACACCATCAATGCAGCGAAGCCAAACATTGCCACGACTGTCCAGCGACCACGGTTTGATTTTAAATTCGTTTCGACGGTTTCGTTCATTGGTCTTCGATACAGAGAGTTCGAACTCTTGTAGGTCTAGAATTGTCCGGCACAGTCTCCTCATGTGAAGTTCGAGGAGGATGACGAATCACTTTCTTTGTTGCTGAAGCGTTTCTAACAATTTCTTAGGACGACCATCAGCATCCAATAAGCCAGCGTGGGGAAACGGATGAGGAACGGAGTCGCTGAATTGCCGGAGGAAAACTCCTGTCACAGCCGGCTTTGACATAATGAGTGGTATCGCTTTTTCCATCCACTCACTTTGCATTTCTTCAGACCATGGTGCTCGACAAACATTCTGTAAAATAGAGAGAGAAGAGTCAGCGAGTGGATCATTTTCACTTGATGAAGGGCAGCATAAATTTACATGGATCTGCAACCCTAATTGACTCCATTGGTCAATCAACTTGGAAATGGACAGCATATCCCGAGAGAAACAGCCGCGTGGTGTATAACCAATATTAATGTCGAGGCTGACTCCATTAAGTGCGACATTCGAACGTATGATGGCATCAACAAATTGATAAGGCGATAATCGATGTTTGCCTAGTCGTTGGTATTCACCCCAAGGTTGTTCAATACGCAAGAAGAACTGTGAATCGCTGTCAGTACGGATCGCTGCCTCTAATGTGCGTGCTGTCAATGAGAGCGATTGTTCTTCATTCAGATCGAGTGCTCCGCCGATGTTCCCGGCTGAAGAAACCTCCCAGATTCGAACGAGACCGGTATATCGAGAGACCGCAGTGTCGACAAAATCGCAAACAAAACTCGCAAGATTCAAAAAGTCAACAGCCCAGCACTTCAACCATTTGGGGAGTCCGTCCGGACGAAGACTTAGCAATGGACCACCGCGAGTAATGATCCGGTTTTCATGGCAGAAGTTAATCATATCGTCAATAGGCTGCCAGTTGTAAATTCCTTCTTCAGGCTCGATATCAGTCCAACGAATAGGAACAGACGCAGTATTGAAAGAGTCCAAAAAGACTTTCGAACCAGTTTCCGTTAATACAGAAACATCAGTTGCCGACCCGAGCAAGCTAGGCGCATGACTGGATGACTTTCGAATACTTGCCATGCGCTGCGTGACATAGGCGTGGCTAAGAATGTCAGCCGCTTCACAAGCCTTGGCGATTGCATTTCTTGCAGCTTGATCACAGCGATCCAAATCGTCTTGGTGCGAACTTGCTTCCGCAAATGAACTGAACGCTTCTGTTTGTGCTTCGCGAAAATTCGTGGGAATTGATAGGTGACCTTGTTCCCAAGACCACCATTGGTCACGGACCTGGGCAAGTTTTCCACGAGCTAACTCAAGCGACAGAAAATAGGGTTCTTCACGTTCACGAAGTGATGTGGTTGTCAGAACCGGTTTTCCATGTCCTTCGACTGGCCATGGGACACTGACTTTACCACTATCAGAGAAGGATCTTTGGCAAGTAAGAATATTGTCTTGAACTGCTGTGTGCGTCTGAAAGATGCGTCCATCAAGCCCTGTGATGTACGCTTGATCTGACTCAGCCCAATTCTTCAGGAATTCAGGAGGATGAACGAAGAAACGCATCACTCCCATAATGAATCACCTGCTATATCTGTTACACAAATTCGTAGAATTACGAATGTGTCAATTTATTGAAATGAAAACTCTGAGCTGTACTCGATAAATGATAGTCGTCCAATCGATGACCTTCAACAATTGCGGGGCGAATCCGTCAGAAGAGTTAGAAATTCATTTCCGAAAAGAACTTGCCAGATTTCTAAAACTCACACCATTATGCTGCGAATTGAAAGGAACTATCATTTCATACACAGGGAAGTCTAAATTCATCAATGAATTCACAGTGAATTACTTGACGGGAGTCAGTGTGCAACTGTGCCAATACTTCTTGGATAACGATTGATAGGTATCTGAGCAAACAAAGTTGAATTAGAAACCAACTTCGATTTCCAAATCTAAAGACCTGCGGGTCACCAGGACTGGGACTTTTGTTCCGCTCGTCTGCTTAGTAATCGAGGTTTTCAAGTCTTTAACAGACAGAATGACATCATCTCCAACTTGGAGGATAATGTCTCCTGGTTGCAGACCATTTTTCGCAGCGATACTCCTTGGAAGAATTTTGCGAATGAGAAGTCCCTGATCACCATCTTCAACTTGTCCGACAACAACACCAAATTTAGGAGGCTCAGTTGATGGTTGGTCGAGGAGTTCAGAAAAACTTCCTTCCC
>JABJMI010000764.1 GCA_018659505.1 Planctomicrobium sp. | reverse complement strand
TATTAGACTGACAATGGTCCTCACTTCAACACTTGGCCGGACGCTGGGACAACGCCATTTCGCAGTGAGAAAAATTCCAACTGGGAGGGAGCGTATCGTGTTCCCGCCTTCGTCCGTTGGCCAAAGAAATTTCCAGCAGGAGTGACACTCAACGGAATTGTCGCACATGAAGATTGGTTGCCAACTTTTGCCGCAGTCGCAGGTGCTCCAGACATCAAAGAGAAATTGAAGAATGGCGTCGAATTGAACGGACGCAAGTACAAGAATTACATTGATGGTCACAATATGTTGGAGTACCTGTCGAAGGCTGGCTCCTATAAAACGATTGTTGAAGATCAAAAGGCAAGTCCACGCCAATCATTCATCTACGTGACAGACGAGGGTTCCGTCGCTGCCATCCGTGTGGCAGATTGGAAAGCCGTTTATCTCGAAAACCGAGCACACCAGCTTCAGGTTTGGCGGGAACCATTTATTAGATTACGTTTGCCGTTGCTATTCAATCTTAGACGAGATCCGTTCGAGAAAGCACAACACAACTCCAACACTTACCACGATTGGGTGATTGACCGTGCTTACTCACTGGGACCAATGCAGGTCGTTGCCAGTCAGTTCCTGATGACCTTAAAGGACTACCCACCTAGCCAGACACCCGGCGACTGGAGTTTGTCAACGCTTGAAGAACAGATCAAGAATATGACCATTGGTGGAAAGTAAATAGCTTGAGCCTCGTGGCACAGTCATCTGAAAAGGTGTCTGTGCCTTTTTTTGTTTCCTCGATTAGGGCGTTCGGTTTAGGTATTTAGTTTTGGAAGCCACGATGTATTGTCAGTTCAATCAATCTCGATCAACTTTACTACATCGGCAGCTTTGCACTCGTTGCGAATTAGACTTTTACCCAAGCCTCTTTCAGATTGTTGAAATCAATGCTCCTCTCGATTCAGAGACGAATATTACGGGTAGGGTATCGAGTTGCTCTACATCACTAAATCATCGTTCCCGTATGAGAACAAGTAGACACTGCATGTGTGCTTGGTCTGCGATTAAACATCTCATTCTGAAATCCTCCCGTAACGATGGCTCCAGCAAGTGAATTTCAGGAAACGGTTAATGTGTTGAGTCTCGCTCTGTTAGAATTCACCTGCGGAAGATGACGAAGAGAGAATAAAAATGAGTACATCAAGCAAGCACGACGAACGTGTTGCAAACCTGACGTTCGCAGAGGTTTATCCTCATTATGTTGTAAAAGTCGAAAAGAAAGACCGTACCGAAGAAGAGTTGATTCAGGTGATTGAATGGTTGACTGGATATAGCGAGAAGAAGCTGCAAAAGCTCATCGAGAAGAAAGTGACGTTTGCAGAATTTTTTCGCGATGCCAAATTAAATCCCAATGCACATCTCATCACCGGTGTCATCTGTGGCTATCGAGTGGAAGAGATCGAAAATCCACTAACTCAGCAGGCTCGATACATGGACAAGCTCGTCGATGAGTTAGCCAAAGGACGAAAAATGGAGAAGATCTTGCGTGTGGAATGAAATGAGATGACAAGATTCAGCTCCGCATATTGCCTGAATACGATTTCATTTGTTTAAATCCGCAGGCGTGAACCAGATCCAGTTGATGCAGGTGTTGCTGCCGCCGGTTGGTGTTCCGAGAACGAGAGTCAGTCGACCGTCTTGGACGTCGACTTCCGTTTCGAGTTCAACGAAGCTTCCAGCTGAAGTATCGAGCTTCGTCGCCACAACGCTCTCTTCAATCGTTAAGTTCTGACCAGCTTGTTCATGATCAATGTCTCCCAGGCAGACGAAGACTTTCCAGCTCCCGTTGGGGACCTGGCACTCCCAAGTATCCTGTTCGCGTGTGAACACAAAGCTGTCTCGCGGTTGTCCTTTGTCGACATTGCGCAATCGGGTGTTCGAACTAATGTCTCGCTGCCAGCCGAAACCTGCGGTCTCAGAATACTTTTTTCCTAAGTCATTCTGAAACTGTTTGATCACCGCTCCAGGATTCGTAGTGAAGTTGAAAGCGTGTACTTCTGGATCGGAATTGACAGGCAACTGCGGAAATCCATCTTCGTGAGGTTGACGAATCCAAGAAACTTCACCCGGTGTGAACGGGAGAGCGTCTTCCGTATTGATGACCCCGTCACCGTCGGCATCGTCCATATTGACGGATTTCAAGAACTGGACGGGTTCATGCTGAATCTCTTTCCAAACTGAAGCAACAACCTCACGCCTTGGTTTGTCCTTCATATGCACCAGTGGAGGGATTTTGTATCCAGAGGTTCGAACGGAATCCTCAAGTTCTTTCAACCACTTCTCAATAGCAGGTTCGTCCGGTTGAAAGATTGTCGAATCCTGATTGAGAGGCAACGCTCGCCGCAAAGCCAATTGCTGTATCGCAGCGAAGTCCTCATCGAAAGGATCGACATCCGCAAACGGCCAGATTGCCAGAGGTGCTCCCTCAGGCGGTTCCAATAATCCCTTCCAGATTTCCGCCAAGCGTTCTGGTTGAAGGTAGAATCCAGCAGGATCTTGACCGGATCGCAAACTGACAGCAGCGACCGCGCCACTCGCTTGCCCGGCATGAATCGATTGATCGTGCAAGCGACAGGATGAACCGACAATGCTGCTGTATCCGAGATTCTTTTGGGCGGCCAGAAGTCCTGTGACCTTCTGCGGAACAAGTGCTCGCAACGGGAAAACGCAGCGACCCGTTCCTCCCCGTCCGAAGTAGCGATTCCCTCGGAAGTCTGCTTCCCATGGTCCCGTGTCACCTTTGTCAGTTGTGAATGACCGGTGCGTAGGATGAAAATCCAATTCGAACTGCCAGGAGAACACGGCATCTGGAAATATTGTTGTCGCATAATTCGAACGGCTCCCGAAACCCAAGACTTCCTGTTCGCGGACAACATGCTTCGCGATCAACCGCAAACTCTCGCGAACATATGACTTTGGAGGCAGATGATTGACGGTCCCGAATTCATCACTTCGCTGCATATACCGAAACTTCGGAAATTTCTGTTGTAGGTAATAGTAAAATTTTAATGTATGCCGCTGCGCATCTTGAAACACGATCTCACGTTGCGCTGCCGTCATGGCAACGATATTCTTTTTCGAAGCACCCGGTTCTGTCGCTTCCAGAGCAGCAGCAACGTCCACAGGATAGATATCGAGTGGGTAATCAACGGGCGGTGTGTTAATCAAATGAACATCGGGATGTTCAATTTCGGAGAAACCTTGACCATCAACAATCCGCCGCGAAGTATATACGAATTGCTCGTCGATCCAGCCCCATTTGCCTGTGAAGTATCGCTCGTCATAGTTCTCTGGTTTTGGGAATAAGCTCTCGTGCGGCTGCTGCTCTAGGATCATGCACCAAGTGATAGGGTTCATATCTGAACTATATTCTACAGACTCAGGAGCACTCGGTTCATCGTAGTCAGCTTGGGCATCTGGACCGGCATCCCAATCAGCCCCGGAGCCTTGAATCACATCTCCCCAGTCACTGGCATCGATTGTGATCTTCGCCAGAACTTTCAAAGCAGGTAGTTTGTCCTCTGCGATAAACTCGACTCCAGTCACTCGTGAATTTGTGGTCATCACATTTTGCACGCTGTAATTGGAGAATCGCTTGATCTGACCGGACTCTTCGTAAGGCGTCAAGAGTTCTCGAAATACTGCTTCCGAAACGACAGGTCGGCTCGTTGTGATCACGCGCGTGTTGCCCGGTCTGGCGACACCATACAATTCTTCGTTTTTTCGCTCGATGGCATCGATGACGTCTCGAAAGATTCCCGAACGAGGAATAGGAACGGTCCCGTCGTAACCATGCCCCCGATTTTCATCAATGGCTCCGAGTGCTTCAGCACTGAATTGACCGCCCAGCCACTCGATGTCGTTGACCAAGATAATCCGCTCGACACCCATTCGTGCAGCTTGTACCGCCGCTGCACATCCCGACTCTGTGCCACCAACAATCAGTAAGTCAGCTTCGACCAAATGCTCCTCGGCATCAACAGTCGATACTCCTAAGAAGAGGAGCAGGGCAGCAAGTAAGCAGGATTGCACCATGAGAATCTATCTTCATGTTTGATTATCAGTCACTCGATTTCACCGCAAGTCCGCCAAGCTCCGTCCTGTACCCACCACAACCTATGAATATTTTGGCACAGCAGGTTTAGGAACCTCTTTAACCAATCGTGTAATGATCGTATCTGAGTCGTAGCCTTCTGCTTGGGCTTGGAAGTTTGGCGAGATGCGGTGCCTTAAGACGGGTATTGCGACTTTTTGGACATCTTCGAAGGAGATCGTTGGGCGTCCGTCCATGGCAGCGGAGGCTCTGGCTCCGTGAATGAGGTATTGCCCGGCACGTGGACCAGCTCCCCAATCGACAAGTTCTCGAATAAAGTCCGGAGCACTTCCATCGGCAGGGCGGGTAGCTCGAACCAACCGAGTGACATACGTGATAATAATAGGTGCAACTTCGATCTGATTGATTTGCTTCTGGAGATATTGAATCGACTTCGCTGAGAGAACCTTGCGAACTTCTTCAAATTCTCCGCGAGTTGTTGTTGCAAGAATTTGCTCTTCTTCCTCGATATTTGGATAATCAACCTTAATGTTGAACATGAAGCGATCTAGCTGCGCTTCCGGGAGGGGATAAGTTCCTTCCTGTTCAATCGGGTTTTGAGTCGCGATCACGAAGAAAGGGTCAGGCAGGTCGTAGGTTTCCTGACCGATGGTCACTTCATGCTCTTGCATCGCCTGCAATAAAGCAGCTTGTGTTTTCGGCGGAGTACGGTTGATTTCGTCCGCGAGGAGAATGTTCGTGAAGACTGGTCCCTGCACAAAACGAAAACTTCGTTTGCCCGATTCCGACTCCTCCAGAACATTAGTCCCGGTGATGTCGGAAGGCATCAAGTCGGGTGTGAACTGAATACGGTGGAATTGTACATCTAAGATCTTGGCAATCGTGCTGACCACCAAAGTTTTGGCAAGCCCCGGAACACCGACGAGTAAACAATGTCCACCCGTAAAGATCGCGGAGAGGATCTGCTCGATCACATCATCTTGTCCGACGATGACCTTATGCAGTTCTTC
>JABJMI010000311.1 GCA_018659505.1 Planctomicrobium sp. | reverse complement strand
TACGAGGCAGAACTGGAGAAGCGGAAGACGGCTTTAAACGAGAAGTTGCGAAATAGTCGGAAGGAGTCTTCAGATCGCGCGCGTAGCCGTGTACAGGATTATCTCATGGCTCAGCTTGAACTTGAAAAGTATCCTGCTCAGGGATTTGATCAAATCTTTGAGAAGGACGACCTGCTACCCGCATTTGTGCGCAGCTGGCAGGCGTGGTTGCACCAATCCAAGCGATCTCAGGAACCGGTCTTCGCTGCATGGCATCTTTTCCGAGAGATTCCTGCTGAGCAGTTTGAAGAGAAATCAGCGACCGTGTCTCAATACCTCACTCAGTTGCCCGATGATCAATTGAATCGGCTCGTTCGCGACGCATTTCAAACTCCTCCGGCATCATTCGATGAAGTCATCTCTCGCTATGCTGTTTTGCTTCAGCAAGTCGATGCCGACTGGCAGGCACATCAGAAGAACGCTTCCGATCAAGTCATCAAACTCAATGATCCTTCAGCAGAGCAGTTGCGACAGGTACTCTACGGACCACGAGCGCCTTCGGATATTCGTGACCAACCGGTTGCACATATTGAGACGTTTTTTGATTCAGGGACTCTGACTGAACTCTGGAAATTGCAGGGAGAAGTCGACCGATGGATCATTAACTCTGCTGAGAGGGTTCCACATGCCCTCATCCTTCGAGACGTAGAAGTTCCCAGTGACCCGCGAATCCTAAAACGAGGAAATCCTGTCAACTACGGAGATGATGTTCCTCGTCAGTTTCTGCAATTGTTGAGTGGAGCCAAACAAGAACCTTTCAAAAAGGGAAGCGGACGGCGCGAGCTCGCAGATGCAATCACTTCACCGCAAAACCCTTTGACTGCTCGTGTCATCGTGAACCGAGTTTGGGCGTACCACTTCGGTCAGGGTTTAGTCACGACTCCCAGTGATTTCGGTTTACGATCCAGTCCGCCATCTCATCCTGAATTGCTAGACTGGCTAACGACGTGGTTTATCAACGAAGGATGGAGTTTGAAAAAATTGCATCGTCTTATTCTGACGTCAAGTGCCTATCAGCAGACCTCAACTTTACCGAGTGATTCGGAGCAACTTGCGGTCGCAGAGAAACTTGATCCCGAGAATCGACTCTTATGGCGAATGAACAGGCACAGGCTCATCTTCGAAGAAATGCGAGATTCGTTGTTGATGGCTTCCGGGGAAATCGATCTTTCAGTTGGAGGGAAGCCGACAAATATTTTCGCTCAACCTTCTCCAAAACGACGCACGTTGTACGGATTGATTGACCGCCAATACCTTCCCAGCACACTTCGGTTTTTTGATTTCGCAAATCCTGATTTGCACATTCCGCAGCGAAGTGAAACGACGGTTCCGCAGCAGTCGTTATTTCTACTCAATCATCCCATGATACTCGATCAAGTCCGGGCATTGACCAAGCAGTCAAAAGTCGCTGACGATCCGAAACAGTCAGTGATCAACATGTTTCAGAGAGCATTGCAACGTGCTCCGACTCAATATGAATTATCATCGGCTCTTGAGTTTATTCAGTCAGTTGAACAAAACACTGCGGAGGTAGCGCGAGCCACAATAAAGGATTGGCAGTACGGATTTGGGAGTTACGATGAAGAGCAGAAACAGACCGCTTCCTTTACACCACTTCCGCACTTTACAGGCGCTGCCTGGCAAGGCGGGACTGCGTGGCCTGATGCAACTTTAGGCTGGGCTCAGCTCACCTCGACGGGTGGGCATCCAGGAAACGATCTTTCCCATGCGTGTATTCGGCGTTGGGTCGCTCCTCGCTCGACTACGATTTCCATTACATCGACGCTTGTTAACGAGCCCGCAGCTGGGGATGGAGTTCGAGCTTTTATTGTCAGTTCCAATGGGGGAACTCTGCATGCCGTTAAAAATCATCAGCAACCGGTTGATCTCAACATTGAACAACGTCAGGTGGAAGAAGGTGAAACAATTGATTTTGTTGTCGACATCGACAAGGTTTTGAATAACGATCAATTCTTGTGGGAAGTTTCGATTCAGGAGACAACTGGTGAGACACAATGGAATTCAAAGTTAGACTTCACTCATCAGACGCTCGATCAGCTCACTCCCTGGGAGCAACTTGCTCAGATGTTGCTGTGTACGAATGAGTTTCTATTCGTTGATTAACAAAGGTCAACTGAAATAATTAAGGATGGAATGATGCACTATGGCGACTTGTTAAATCGTCGGCGGATGCTGCGGCAGTCGGCATTGGGGATGGGCGCGATTGGATTGCAATGCCTGCTGGGTGATGATGGCTTATTGGCAAACGAAGGAGCAAACGATTCTCGCCAGCAGCAAATTCCTCATTTTCCGGGAACCGCTAAACGAGTGATTCATTTTTTTCTGAACGGTGGTCCCTCGCATGTCGATACGTTCGACCACAAGCCTGCACTGGCGAAACATGCTGGTCAACCACTGGCAAACACATTAACGACCGAGCGCAAAACTGGTGCTGCTTTTCCTTCTCCGTTCAAGTTTCAAAAGTACGGTGAGTCAGGCATCGAAGTGAGTGAGATCTTCTCGAAAACAGCGCAGCACATAGATGATATCGCTGTAATCAGGTCGATGTATGCACAAGTCCCCAATCATGAGCCTTCACTGATGCTGATGAATTGTGGCGACTCCATTCAAGCACGTCCCAGTGTTGGTTCCTGGGTGACGTATGGACTCGGGAGTGAGAACCAGAATCTTCCTGGTTTTATTGCCATGTGTCCCGGTGGCCTGCCAATTAAAGACAATGAAAATTGGCAGGCAG
>JABJMI010000271.1 GCA_018659505.1 Planctomicrobium sp. | reverse complement strand
GACCGATTGCCATACCGTGATCGGAGGTATACACGATGTATGTATTGTCGAGTTCGCGCATCTTTTCGAGTTTTTCAAGCACTCGTCCGATTTGAATGTCGATCGCTTCGCTGCACGCGAACTGACGACCAATTTCGTTGCGAATAGTTCGTTCGTCACGATTCTCCCAGACTCCACTGACAGCGACTTCATCTCTTAATCCTGGTTGACCATGATGAAATGGATGCTCTGGGAGATAATTCACTGGTAGGTTTGGTTGCTTAGGATTTGCAGGAGGAAGTGAATCTTTGTCGGTGTGATTGACCGCACCATACTTCTTCAGCAGGTCAGGAAATCCATCTCGCGTATCATGAGGATGCGAGAATCCGAAATAAATCAAAAAGGGATCAGCGTCACTTGTTGTTTCTCTTTTGTCGAGATAGTCCATCACGCGGTCACCATGCCAGGGACTGCCTGTCTCGTTGGTTCCTCCTCTTTTTGAAGCATCATGAAGCACTGTAAACTGCTTGTTTGCTCCCTCGTAAGAATTTCCTCGCTTACAAGTTCGCATCGTGTCGTAACCAGCCCGATTAAAAACCGCTGCAAGAGTGTTCTCTGCGATATCAGTTGGACAATGTGTTTTCGACAACGGACCAATCGGCAAATGCCAGAGTGTGCGTCCAGTCATAATCATGTGACGCGAAGGAGTGCAAACCGCACCCACAAATGCTCCCATGTGATAAGCCCCGTCGATAACCATACCTTCAGTGGCTAACTGTTCTATGTTCGGAGCGTTCAGTTGCGATTCTGGATTATAGAATTTGAAATCAAACGGTGATTGATCGTCGACAACAATAAAGAGGACGTTGGGGCGACGTTCCTTCTTTTCCTGTTTTGATTCAAATGCGAGGGATACACCACTGATTCCAAGACAAATTGAAGCCATAAGGAGGCTCTGGTAAATAAGCCGGGAGTTGAGATTCATAGATATCATTGGTCGTCCACTACTGGAAGATCGTCAGCGAATTTGAAAAAGTACTTGTATTGTATATCACTCGTGATTGATGTTTAAGGATCGGGGCTCATCGAAGTTTGAAAGTTGTGAAATGCCTGAAACCTTAGTAATTCGGCAAATATCCATAATGCGCCGAAGCGTTACCTCAATTCGGTTGTAGAGTTGAAATATCCGTGATACAGCTTGTGTTTGGTTGAGACTGAGAACCATAATCATGGCTCTTGTTTTATAATTCTGACTACTCTGGGATCTGATGTTTCGACAATATTTACTTTCCGCTGCGATATGTTTCTCACTTACGAATGTCCTTTTCGCAGAGAAGGATAACGTCACCGCTTATACTGGTGCGACGATTATGACTGCGACTGGTGAGGTCTACTCTCCGGGAACACTCATCATTCGAGATAAGAAAATTGCCACTGTCGGTCCAGTTGATGAAGTAAAGATTCCCGATGAGGCTGAAGTCGTTGAGTTGGAAGGCAAATATCTCATCCCGGGATTGGTGGATACACATTCTCACCTGGGAGTCTATTCCAAACCGGGGGTACGAAGTAATTCCGATGGCAACGAATCGACAGGTCCGATTCAGTCTATCGTGCGTGCTTTGGATTCGATTAACCCTTATGACCCTGGCATCAAAATGGCGCTCGCGGGTGGAATCACAACAGCAAACATTATGCCTGGTAGTGCGAATCCCATTGGTGGTCAAACTCTTTATGTAAAGTTACGAGGTTACACTCCCGAACAGATGTGGCTCGGTCCTAGCGATGTCGTGGGTGGTCTGAAAATGGCAAACGGAGAGAATCCGAAAAGGAGTTACGGTAGTCGCAATCAGGCGCCTGGGACTCGCATGAAGATTGCAGCCATGCAACGTGCTGAATTCATTAAGGCGCAGGCGTACCAGAGAAAATGGGAAAGCTACCGTCAGAAACGAGCGACAGGTCAGGATGTCGATCCACCAGAAGTCGACCTGTCACTTGAACCATTAGTGGAAGTGCTGGAAAAGCGAAGAACCGTACATTTTCATACGCATCGTGCGGATGACATTCTCACAGTCTTGCGATTGAAAAAGGAATTCGGCTTCGATCTCGTTATTCAACACGGGACAGAAGGTTATAAGGTCGCCAAAGAGATCGCTGCGGCAGGCGTCCCGGTCTCAATGACTGTCATCGATAGTCCCGGCGGAAAAGCTGAAGTTGTGGACCTGATCGAATCCTGTGGAGCAAGATTGGCAGCGGCGGGAGTGAAAGTTGTCATCAATACAGATGATCCAGTCACAGAGAGTCGACTCTTCTTGAGAACAGCTGCCGTTGCGCATCGTGGAGGTATGACAGAGCAAGATACTCTCAAGGCAATCACTCTGCATGCAGCTGAAGCATTGCATGTCGCTGACCGACTTGGCTCGTTGGAGCAAGGGAAAGATGCCGATTTCGTTGTCTTGAGCGGTCGCCCATTTAGTACATACACTCGTGTATTAGAGACGTACATCGATGGACGCAAAGAGTTCGACGCTGCCGATCCTGCTCAAATTCGATATCAAACTGGTGGCTTCGCTCTTCCCAAAGAACGTCGTCCAAAGCCGATTGATCTTGATCTCACTTTTGAGGCATTACCAGAAGCGGAAGCCATTCAAGCTGAGTCCTCCTTCGATGAATCAGCGACTGAGTTTTACATCCATGCTGCAACGCTGTATCCGATAAGTCAGTCCCCCATCAAAGACGGTTTAGTGCATGTTAAGGATGGAAAGATTCTATATGCCGGTCCGAGAAAGAAACGGAAACTGAAGAAAATCCCAATCATTGAAGCGGTCGCCGTCTCACCGGGATTGATCGATGCATACAGTGTGGTTCCTCTTTCGGGGGAATATAATATCCCGGCGGATCAAGATGCTGATGAGGAAAGCGGTCCCAATCAAGCTGATGTGCGCGTGCTGGATAGCTTCAATCCCTCCGAGCCATTGATGAATTTCCTCCTGCAGAATGGAGTGACCGTCATCCATGCTTGTCCTGGTGAGGCAAACGTAATTGCGGGTTTGACCGGTGTGTTTAAGACCTTTGGGAATTCGGCAGACAAGATGGCCATTCGTTTTCCGCAAGCCATGTTTTTCAATCTCGGAGACCGTCCCAAGCAAGCCTATAGCGGTTCACCTGGGACACGAATGGGAACAGCTTCAATTTTAAGGAAATCATTAGGCGAAGCAGTGACCTATGCTCGTAAGCAGGCGAAAGCAACCGAGAACGGCGAAGAAGCAGATCGAAATCTACAACACGAGCATCTTGCCAAAGTTTTGAATGGCGGTCTGCCGTCCATCTTTCGAGCAGATCGTAGCGACGACATTTTGACCGCTTCACGAATTTCAGATGAATTCAATCTGAATGCCATTATCGCAATGGGAACAGAAGCTTATCTTGTGAAAGATCAGATTAAGGATAAGAAATTACCGGTCATTGTGAATCCGCCTATGCAGCGAGTTGGTGGTCTGGAGACATACCATTCTTCGCTTGCAAATGCTGCTTACCTCGATCAGGCAGAGATTCCGATTGCGATTTGCAGCGGATTTGAAGGGTATGTTCCGAAGACGCGCGTCATTCGTCATGAAGCAGCCATGGCAGCGACTTACGGTCTCGGACATGAGCGAGCGTTGTACGCCATCACATTAGGGGCAGCGAAGATCTTGAAGATAGATCAAGATTATGGAAGTTTAGAGAAAGGAAAAATAGCAGATCTCGTACTTTACAATGGCGATCCATTTGAGCATCGAACACAAGTTCAGAAAGTCTTCATGGGAGGGAAGCTTGTCTTTGATCAGTCGAATGTACCAGAGATCCCAATCACTGACTTGCGATTGTTCTCGTTACCAGAAGTCCCTTGCTGCAACTGGTGGTAGGAATTGAAGGGCAACCTCACGGACTTAGGATCAGGGACAAGCTAAGAACCACGAAATAAACGAATCACACGAAAGAAAAGGGACAGGATGAACATGATTGACAGGATAAAGTGGACACTCATTTAGCTGGTACTCTCATCGTCACATAATTCATTTCAGAGAAGATGAGATTGTTTGATTTGAGGATTGAATCACAAAACCCATCCTGTTCGTCATGTCAATCCTGTCTAAATTATTGG
>JABJMI010000275.1 GCA_018659505.1 Planctomicrobium sp. | reverse complement strand
TGTTTCGCCTTTTCTTTTTGTTTTTGAAGTTCAGTCTTCAAGGCTTCGAGGACTTGCTCTGTTTGTTGTTGCTGCTCTGAGAGTGTTTGGTCACCGTAAGGCTTCGCGTCTTTGTTGATGATCAAAGTGCGGGTGACTGTCCAAGCTTCGTTCGGTTCTGGAACAGGTCTTTCATCTGTCGCTCGGCCACGGAGAGACAACAGCATTCCCGGTTCCAATTTGAATGGAGATAAATCGACCCGGAAGCTATGTGCTAGCTGCTGATGTCCTGAACGAAAACCTTCAGCCAAGAGAATTCCTTTCTCTGTAAACGCTTCGCTGCGCTTGAACTCGTAATGCAACTCCAAGGTTTCGATTCCGAAATCATCAGTCACTGTGACTGGAAGATCGATGATGTCGTCTGGTTTCACTGCGGCGTTTTGTTCATGATCAGCGAATTGAATTAACGGCGCAGTATCGGCAATGATCGTCAATCTGCGAATGATGTTTGTTTCAGAAGCAAGCCCGTTTTCATCTGTTGCCCGAATGGCAAAGCGCCCAGATGGAGAATCCAACACCAGAACTTCATTCAGAGCGGCAGTCATTCGATCCGCACTTAGAGGGAAGTCTGTTTTTGAAATGATTGGCGTGCCGTCAGCTAACGTGTCAGAATCCAATTTATCCTTGCCGGTCAGATCGCCATCCAGCCATAAAATTTCGGCAGTCTCGACAGGTTTGTTGAATCTCGCTGAGATGTCCCAGTTGCTTTGTTCGATCACCATAATTTCACCGAGAGCGAGATCGTGGAACTGAGCCGGCTGCCCGGTATACGCAGGAGGAGAAATTTCGATCTGTAATTCTTCGATCTTCGGTAACGGAACAACGTCGATTCGGTACGACTGAGTTTGCGAACGCTTGGCAGCGACGTGGTACGAAAAGCTACTTTCAACTCTGGATAAGGTTCCTTTGAAAGATTCGGTTTCTGCATTCCAATCGAGACGTCGGGCGTCAGTGGCTCCTGCGTCAGTTGTCGATTCTAACCAGGCAGATTCTGGAATGGTTCCTTTCTGAAATCTCCAGCGGACTTTCGCTTCAATGGTGACATCGCTTTTCTCTGCGACAACCCGATCACCTTCTTCGATAACCAAAATTAGGTTTTGTACACGTTCGTAATTTCCCCATGGATTCATGAATCGTGAGAACAACACAGCATAGGCATCACCAACTATCAACAGTGGAAGAATGAGAGCGAGGCATGCAATTCCTCCCCACCAGCAATGCCGAACTGCACGAGACGCATCGACGGCGTCGGAGAAGTCAACCTTCTTTGAATAATTGACAGTCTCTTGTAATAGCCATTTCTTCATGACTGGCGAAGCAGACGAATCAGGTTCTTGTTCAAATTCAACTGTCGAGATCAAACGCTCGTTGAGTTCAGGAAATTGTTTTTCGACAAATGCTGCCAATTCTTCATCTTGAACACTTTGAGTCGCTGGGCGAAGAACCCAGAAGATGAGACCTAAGCAACTCAACACGCCAGTTAAGCAGAGCATTCCCGCTCTCAAAAAGAGAGGGAGTTCAATGAGAATGTCAGAAATGATCGCCAGACCAATCACCGATGAAACTACGCATAATGTGAGCCCAATTCCGCCAGCAGCGGATACGGCACGGATGCGGCTGCGTAGACGTTGAAATTGTTGTGCAAGAATTTCTGGTAAATCTGGCTTCATGTAGACGCTCCGAGAACAATTCAACTCACAGGAAATGAGAGAGACGTGAGTATACCATGCTGAATAACGCAGCTGGTAGCCTGAAATCTACAGAAATTTGACAGTATGCATTTAGGCTTTGGACAAAACCTATGCATTTGACTTAGAAAAGCCGAATCCGACCCACGGCACGATGTTTGATGATTCAAAAGTCCAGCGGACTGCACACAACAAAATGTGTGCAGCTAAGGGTGAATACAATACTTATGCTTTCTCCAGAAAAACGTCCATGGCTTTGCTGTCGGGCATCCCAGTTCCGTGGGTTTCGGAACTCATTAGTCGACACGATTTATCACCGTAGCTGATGAAGAGTAACCCGGCGGGAAGTTCGTCACCTTTGGCTGTGATGACAGGGACAGTCACCGAGCCGACATCATTCCAAATGCGGACTTCTTCGCCATTGCTCAACCCCAGACGCGTCATGTCCTCGGGAGCCACTTGCAGCGTACTGGTCTCGACAAGATAACCGTCAGTATATTTCCCTTCGTTGAGCGTTACTCCCTGCTTACTGGTTCGACCAGGAATCAACAAAAATTGCTCCGCCATAAGTGCTGCTCTTTATGCTTTGAAGGTTGGACTGTAATGACCTCAATCGTACGTGCTACAGATAGTTGAAACAACGAAAGAGCATGCATGAATTGAAGAATTTGCTCTCAGGCATGAAATGTCAACCGGAAACATCCTAAGATAACGGAGAAGAATATGTGATTGATATGAATATCGTTTCGAAGATTCGAAGCGAGTCGTGAATAGATTATTTCTCAGAGAGGGAAGCGATGAAATCGAACTTGCTCATGATTTCAATGGTGCTGGCGAATTTTAGTGTGAACTCCATCTTTGCTGAGGAGACATTGCAGATGAATTTGCAATCTCAAGTTCAAGCGAAACTCAATGATGATGAATTCATTAAGCTGACTCGCAATGAAGAGTGGAATCCAGCGGAGACAGCGATCATTGTCTGTGACGTGTGGGACTATCACCATTGCTTGAATGCAGTGAAACGTCTGGATGAATTTGCTCCGCGATTGAATCAGGTTCTCGCCGCAGCACGTGAGCAGGGAGTCACAATCATTCATTCTCCGAGTGATTGCATGCCTGCATATCAGAAGCATCCTGCACGATTGCGAGCAATCAAAGCACCTCAGGCAGACTATCAACCGAGTGAGATTAAAGCATGGTGTTCGGTCATTCCATCTGAAGAACGGGCAGTCTATCCGATTGATCAGTCTGATGGTGGCGAAGATGATGATCCGAAAGAACATGCTCGCTGGGCAGAGCATTTGAAGCGTTTAGGACGAAATCCGGGAATGCCATGGCAGCGACAGTCGGATCATATCGAAATCGATGACGCAAAAGACTTTCTCAGTGACCGAGGCGATGAAGTCTGGAATATTTTAGAAGAGCGTGGAATTAAGAACGTGATCTTAACTGGTGTTCACGTCAACATGTGTGTGATTGGTCGTCCATTTGGATTGCGGCAGATGGCACGGAACGGAAAGAACGTAGTCCTCATGAGAGACATGACCGATGCCATGTACAACCCCAAACGCTGGCCATACGTCAGCCATCACGAAGGAACGCAGCGGATCATTTCACACATTGAAAAATACGTTTGCCCGACTGTGACCAGCGACCAAATTCTGGGTGGAGAAACTTTCCAGTTTGCCGATTTGAATACTAACAATACTCCTGCTACAGAAAATAAGAACGACTACTGGAAGTTAATACAGATTCCGAATCAGCAGGATTACGGTGCTCAAGACAATGAAGACGTTTGGCTTCGCTGCGTGGTTCGGATTCCTTTGAAGTTGGAATACCACACATTAGAACTGGATGTGAACTC
>JABJMI010000320.1 GCA_018659505.1 Planctomicrobium sp. | reverse complement strand
CAAGAAAACATTGAGCGACAAGTTTGCGACTCCTAAAGGATCATGGAAAGTTGTTGATGGAGTCTTGGTAGGCAAAGAATTGAAGTCCGATAAGCATGCCGCTGTATTGTCGTACCAACAGCCGAATCGAAATTCTCTGATTCAATTTTCATTCATGCTCGATGGAACCAAAGGGTTCCACCTCAGTTTCAATCACGCGAAAGGTCATCTTTTTCGAGTAATCGTTGATACGGAATCAGTCGCAATACGAACTGATAAAGACAAAAAAGATCCTAAGTCAGAACCACTTACCATTTCTCAGACGAAATCAAAAATTGCTGAAGGGGAATGGCATACTATGCTGGTCGAAATAATCGACGATCAGGTTTTAGTTCAGTTTGATGAAGGACCGACCATTATCGGTTTACATCCAAGTCTGGCAGTTGATAAACCCAACTACCGCTTCGTAATGAGAGGGGAATCTCTGAAGATTGATGACCTGAAAATCTGGGCAGCTGAGTAAAGAAACTTAGTGCGTGAGAAGCAATTCGATCCCAATAAATGGTGGGTTACGTTCTTTGCGTTTGAAGTAATAAACGGTTTCATTCGATGGAAATCAAATTGTGAAACGCGCCGTTTGTTTAACTGACGAACTCCAACCACCCTACCTCTTATTCCTCCGCTAATGGGACCAGTTGCGGCAGCAGGTCTAATGTTGTTCGAGCAAGGTTTTCTGCTGCCCGAACAGCGTTCTCTCGAATCTTCCATAAGTCTTTGACACTCGATGGGCGCTTGAAGATGGTTCCGACTAATGCACCCGTACGTATCGTGCCTTTGGGACCAAATATTGCCAGAACCTCTTTAGGTAGATCCGCTGAAAGGTCGTCACTAATTGCACGAATCGCCATAAACTGAATGTCGCGTTCTTTGCAGACCATCGCGACTGAATGGGATTCCATATCAACGGCGATAGCTCTCGTACGTTCGTGTAATTCTTGCTTTTCGTTACACGTATGTACAATATGATCAGCCGTGCAAAGCTTGCCAACATGCAGCCCGCGTTCGGGGTTTCCGGGGTATTCAAATCGCTGACAAACTTCCTGCATTCCGTTCTGGCGAATTAAAGAATTTGCCAAAACAATATCCGACAGTTTTACATCCGCTACAAGTGAACCCGATAATCCGACCGACAGAATCCATTCCGGTTGTATTGCATCGATTAGTGCATGAGTCGCTACCTTTGCTCGATTGTAACCGACTCCGCCTTCAACAATGACAACCCGCAAGTTTCCCCAATGACATTCGTAATACTTCAAACCATTGCCCGTCTGGGTTCGCGAGGGATTGAGTTTGTCCAATAATGGAGCAACTTCTAAATGCAAGGCGCAAACAATACCGACAGTTTGCTCAGGGAGATTCGAATTTTCCTCTTCAATAAACGTCATTCTGAACCGTTTGAATCCTCACCTTTCGTTTCCTTCTCTCTGCGAACTGCTGCCGCTTCTTTTTCTTCAATCATCTGCGCTAGCAGGTCAATGGAGTCTCGTCGTTCAAGGAATTTCGCGAACGTTGCATAGTCGCGAGCGTCTGCAATCGCGGACGCCATCGGATGGAAGAACTGCATCACTTGCGAGCCGACATAGTTCAATGGTTTGACCATCTCCAGAAATGTGAGAGCGGGCGTCGTCATTCTTCGCTTAACGACTTCCAGGCAGATCCGCTCCATCACCAACAGTTCTGCCTGCGAAGGCGGTGTAGTTTCCGCTTTCACAGCAAAGGCGTGATTCAGCCAATTTTTCACATTTTCTCTGCGTGATGTCATATCTTCTCTATTACTCTTTGTGTTCGTAGGCTCCAAGAAATAGTCGTTAAATGAGGTTTTTACGGTCTGGGTTGAGAGGTCCAACTTAAGTGCAACTTGGAATTGCTTGAATTCTACGAACTCATAAGAAAACTGGATAGGACTGTATGAAAATGATAGTTGAGCCTCCACTTAACGATGAACTCGTATTAAAAGGAATAAACTCGCTCAGCTTGAAAGAACACTCCCATGGAAGTGTTACCTGATGTGGGTTTCGCCGAACGAGACTACGTATGATAAAAAGAGAGTGTATTTGGGCAGGTCATTTCATGAGAACGTCTTTTCTCCCGCTTGTGAGCCAATCATCTAGCCTGTATCCTCTGACATCTCTCAGGCACTGTTGATTTCTCATTAGTTGAAGTTTGGATATTACCATGCAGGCTCGGAACGCGCGAATAGGGCTACGGCTCTTTGCGGTCTATTTATTGTTCTATACCGGATTCGTTTTGCTCAATGCATTTAGTCCCGAAACGATGCGGTCAACACCAATTGAGCATGTCAATCTGGCGACTATTTACGGATTCAGTTTGATCGTTGCTGCCTTTGTGCTGGCAATTCTTTATGGATTTCTTTGCAAGACTGATGAAGAGGTGCAAGGATGATTTACGAACCTTCAGTCATTGCAGTTGTTGCGTTCTTAGCCTTCGTCGGCGGAACGATGGGGCTAAGCTTTTACTTAGCCGGAAAAGCGAAAACGTCCGCAGGATATTTTGCCGCCCATGGTGAAATTCCTTGGTTCGTAAATGGAATTGCATTCGCGGGCGATTACCTGTCGGCAGCGTCATTCCTTGGTATTTGTGGGATGATCGCCTTCTATGGGTACGATGGATTCCTCTACTCGATTGGATTTCTTGCCGGCTGGATCGTTGCTCTCTTTGTGGTTGCTGAGCCATTAAAACGCTTAGGGAAGTTTACCTTCGCAGATGCCCTGGATGCGAAGTTTGATTCTCGTGGAATTAAACTTGTCGTCGGAATTAGTACGCTGGCTGTCAGTATCTTCTATCTGATTCCACAAATGGTCGGAGCGGGTGTTTTGATTCAACCGCTGCTTGGATTTCCGCACTGGGTCGGCGTTTTGCTCGTCGGTGCTGCGGTCGTGACGATTGTCGTTTCCGCAGGCATGGTTTCGACAACTTATGTGCAGTTCCTAAAAGGATCGCTGTTGGTTGTCTTCAGTTTTATTCTCACCATGATGATTCTTGCCAAAGGATTTACAGTTCAAGAAGGGGGCATGGACGAATATAAATTCACAGAAGCAGGTCCGTTTCTGATTAGCGAATTGGAATTTGAAGGAGACGACTCTCCCGACTTGGCAGGCTTGAAAGGATCGATCCTTCCCCGCACCGGCGAATGGGCGAAGCTCCCATACATTCAAACGATGTACTTCTCAAAGAATACCGAGTACACCTATCGCATCTCGCCGATTAACGACACAGAGGCGATGTTGATTGAATGTCAAACATTCACCAAAACCGTTGATGGAAACATTCTGGTCAACGGAGAACCAAAGGGAACCAAGAAGGGCGAACCGGAACTTCATCCAGTCGGTTACATTAGCAAGCTTCCAGATGGAGAAAAAGAAACAGGACCGTTGGGGCCAGTCGAGTTCTTCCAAAAGTTTCATCAGAGCGAAGTGATCCTGTGGGGTAAAGATTCTTTCACTGCTGAAAACGGAGACGTCACGGCAATCTACTATCAGAAACCGACCGCTGGCAGCGAAGTCATGATGCCGGGCAATCATCCGAAGTTCGCTGGAATTCGTGGTGACAAGCTAATTCCTAAGTTGAATTTTCTCTCGCTGATGCTCGCTCTATTTTGTGGAACGGCATCGCTGCCACACATTTTGATTCGCTACTACACCGTTAAAGATGAAGCAAGTGCTCGCAAAAGTACCATTGTCGGTATCGGAGCGATTGGCTTCTTCTATGTGTTGACTTTATATCTCGGACTAGGAGCGATGGTCAGTGGAGCAATGGATGTGACAGACACAAACATGGCTGCCCCGCTCTTAGCGAAGAGTATGAACATCTGGCTGTTCGCGATCATCTCTGCGATTGCGTTCACAACCGTATTGGGAACCGTTTCGGGACTGATTCTTGCTTCAGCAGGTGCAGTGACTCGCGATCTGATTATGAATGTCGGTGGCGTAGAACTAAGTGATCAACAGCAAGTGAAGGTTGCCAAGATTACCTCCGTTGTTGTGGGAGGAATCGCGATTGTCTTGGGCATTCTGTTCGAAGGGATGAATGTTGGTTATCTCGTCGGTTGGGCATTCAGTGTCGCTGCCTCTGCGAATCTTCCTGCTCTTGTCATGTTGCTGTTCTGGAAAGGAACAACCAAACAAGGAATCATCGCTGCCGTTTGGGTCGGAATGATTTCTTCACTCGGTTGGATTTTGTTAAGTGGGGATACCTTTACCTCTGTCTACAAGATCGTAGGGCATCCCGGGTATGTTCCGTTTAGTCAGCCGGGAATTGTGACCATTCCGCTCGGCTTCTTGACGTTGATAGTCGTTTCTTTGATGACTAAGAAGACGAACGATGGAACGTCAGTCGAAACGACTTAAGATTAGTTCGAAGCAAACTTGTTTATGCCGGACACTTTAAGTGTCCGGCAAGACTCGTGTT
>JABJMI010000280.1 GCA_018659505.1 Planctomicrobium sp. | reverse complement strand
TATTAGAGCAGTTTTCGAAATAATTAGACATCAGCAGAGATAATCATTGTCATTTAGCGATCAACATTCGCTAAGCAAAGACAATAATGCGAGTCCGTAGAAAGTGTATTCGACGTCTGCTGCCTCGTCCCATGTCGCGGCACGGAATCCACCGGTAGGAAATTCGAGTTGAGTCGTTAACCAATGCAGAACGACTTCCTTTTTGAGGACTTGTCCGAGAGAGAGGTCTAGACTTGTTAATAAGCCTGTGAATGTTGAAAGACTATCGGCAAACGGAACGCGAGAATTTGCTTGAAAGCCACCTTCTTCACTCTTGACCTCTTTTAAGAATGCTCTTATGTCGTCGCGGATTTCATCATCGACTGCGCCGAGTTCAATCAGTATTGCACATGCTGCTGCTGAAGGATTCGTTCCGCTGCGACGCATGGGACCGATCTCAACGAAGCCACCATCGTCTCGTTGGCGGTCATATATAAATTGAGTGAGCGCATTCGGACGAGTTTGCTGAAGACCTACCAGTTGATACGTCAACAAAACAAGAAAAGAATGGTACGTGCTTCCAGATGCGCCTTCGGTTGCTTTCGCGTAGCCTCCATCCTTGGTTCGGACAGACTCAAGCTTCTCGGTGATCGCTGATGTGAAATAATCATCGACATTTTGCAGAAGATCAATACCAGCGGAAACCTGAAGTGCCAAGGCGGTAGCGAGCCAGTTCATCAAGTCGATGACGTTGAGAGTCTTCCAGTCGTGGCTCTTCAAATACTCTGCAATTCTTTTAGAAAGCTCTTGGTCCATGCCGCCTAACATCATTAAGCCGCGGACTGCGAAGCTTGTGTAGTACAAGTCTGAGTCACCATCGCGACCTCGAAAGCCACCATCTTTAGATTGAAAGCTTAGGAAAAATTTCCGATGGCGTTGTTTTCGATCATCGGGCAAATCCAGGAGACCGTCAGCGAGGCGATTCCCGAGTCTGATCAGATATGGAAGTTCGCTCATTGAGCAAACCCACTCGCATTTCCAGACGAACGACTTTCAAGCCCTGGTTTCTCCAGCACCAATTGGAATGGGACTGCGGGATGCTTAATGAGCCAGATGATCAATTGAGCGAACGCCAGTCCCAAAACGATACCCACGCAGTCTGAGATCCAGTCACGAACATCGGGATAGCGTCCAAATGGACCTTGGAGAATTTCATCGAAAGCTGCAAAGATCATTAACAAGGGAAGTAATAGCCTGTGAGAAATACTTAGCGGATTTGCTTTGACGCAGACCATGCCTGTTAATAATGCCAAAACGAAATAGGCTCCCAGATGCAGAGGTTTATCCCAACCAGATGTGACATGAGCCACAGGTTGAGGGATCGTGATGTGTGTCATCACGAATAAAAAAACGGCATAACCAAACCACACAATTCTCATCGCCCAGCGAGAAACTGCAATCAGTCTCAAAGGAGAGTTTGTCGACGAATTGGAAAATAAAGAGAAATACATAGTTTGTTTAAAATAAATTGAACGGCTGATAAAACATTGTTTGCCGTTTCGATTTTACGGTTCTGGGTAGTCTGTTGTCAGCTTGAATTCTGGATTCTTGACTAAAAATTCAGAGACTCGGTCGGTCCGCGAAAACGCTTCCGGTAGGAATTCGATTGCTTGAGTAAGTCGTTCGTTTGGTTCTGCACAACTAAATCGAAGGAACCCATGTCCTGCGTCGCCGAAACATTCTCCTCCTAAGCAGGCAACACCAAAATCGTTGTCTGCCCCTTTAAGAAGATAGAGCGCCAATCCGTGGCTGGTGATTCCGAGTCGGTTACAGATCGGTGCGACGTTCGGAAAGACATAAAAAGTGGCAGTTGGATCGAGTGTATGGATTCCATCGATTTCGTTTAGCCCCTTCGTCAGCAACTGGACCTTCTCCTGAAATTTGGACATTTGTGCATCACGCTCTGCATGATCCTTCTGCAAAGCATTCATGCCAGCGATCTGCACAATCGGAGGAGTGCAAGATAGCGTTGTGTTGATCATCTTGCCGATTGATGTCGCTATCTCGGTTCCCGTCACCGCGAACCCAAGTCGCCAGCCACTCATGCTGTACGATTTACTAAATGTGTAGGCAGCCACGCATTGATCCATCATCCCAGGTTGTTCGAGAATCGAACGATGCCGACCTTTCCAGACCATGTGGCAATACGGTTCGTCGCTGAAGACTGCGATGTCTTTGCCTCGAATGAGGTCAGCTAGACCTTTCAAATCTTCCTCGGTCGCAACTCCGCCTGTTGGGTTATGAGGAGTATTAAGAAAAATGGCGCGAGGCTTGTTTGCTGTATTGATGAATTTTTCGACCTCAGATAGATCCGGACGAAACTCATTTTCTAACTTAAGGTCACTGAAAACGGGATTTGCTCCACGCCGCAAGATGTTCGGAAGATATGTCGGAAAGTATGGACTGAAGACGAGAACATCATCCCCCGGATTCAGAAAAGCTTCGCAGAAGAACTGTTCGAAGACCTTCGCTCCAGGACCGAC
>JABJMI010000898.1 GCA_018659505.1 Planctomicrobium sp. | reverse complement strand
CAGTTCACTGGGATATGTTCCCCCAGCCCCGAAAGCGTTTCACCCAGGTTCACGAACTCCGGCTACGCCTCCGTCCGTGAACCTGGGTGAACTATCCAAACTACGACCCTAACACTGGTACCACACCGGGGGGCTGGACAGGGTGGATACGACTTCGACAAGCTGGAGTTTCCAATCAAAGAAGCGACGGAAAGCCACTATTGGTACAAGTCTCGATACACCAGTAGCGACTTCCCTTCCAGCTTTTCGATCTACTTCTCCAATCCAGAACTCATCCGAACATTACCCATGGGGAAAGAAGAAGCACGCAGCTTCATCGCACGCAGAAAAGATCGTTATGGAAATGTCGACCGCAGAGTCCAGATGACTCTGAAATTTACTGTCAGTAAAATGAAGAATGAACGCGATGAATTTCTCGTCGAAATCAAATCTGCTCGGTTCTATGATGACAAGGGACGAACTCGATTAGTTCACCAAGTCACAACTCCTCAAAGAGAAACTGCAAATATCAAACGATGAATTGATATGGTCCTTAAAAGATCCGCTGCATACGCCAGAATTGCGGGTAGAACGGGGCGACATATTGCGGGTAGTCGTCGAGGACTTTGACTCCACCAGCGTGATCTCGGCTGCGGTTCTTGCGAACAGTAATGCCTTTTCCGTCATTCAAAAACGGCACGCCGTGAGGCCAATACGTGAAAAACGCTTTGCCGACCAGATACTCTCTCGGTACAGACCTCCGTTTTTCATTCCAGAGACGACCATCGAGCGAACGCGGGCTGTTGTCACCGAGCGCCAAATAATGATTGGGACCGACCTGAATATCCAGAACGTCGTATTGGTCCGCTGATTCTAAGTAGATATCAGCCCACTCATCTGGATCAGAGAGTGCGTCTTCCAGACGTCCTTCAAAGCGTTCGTTCCCGGAATAGTTGGCTGTGTACGGTGAGAAATCTGCTCGGTAATAGAGGTCTCTTTCGAGGAGTAAATTACTGACTTTCGCACTCACGCCGGATGTGGCGATTCCAATGGGTGTGAGATCAGTTTGTTCAGGGAAGGTGTTTGCTGTCGCGCCGGCAATTTCAAGAGATGCAGCTTCACCGAAATCGACAAGCGTATTATTGACCCACAAACAAAGCCGGTCGTCAACATTTGCAAAGGTCATCGAATAGTTTCCGGTTCCCGTAATGGGAGTCGCTGCTGTCGCCAATTCTTTCTCTCTTCCATCGAGTTGGATATTGATTTCAGAGAGTTGAGCTTCTCCACTCGTTGGATCAATCGAGCAGCGATACCAAGATGTCCCTTCGCAAATTTCTAAAACAATCTGACCTTCGGCAGCGATTTCACTAATTTCAAGATCGAAATTGATCGTCAAATCATGTACCCAGTACTTCCCGAGATCAACGGATTGAGCGGTTGTGATGTTGCCCATGATGTCTTCACCTGTATAGGCGTTGTAGGCACAGAAATCCGCAATCAGACTCGCTTCAGGTTTCAGATCATGTCCGTTCGTCGCTGCGAACCAATTGCGAGGAGACGGGAAATAATGTCGATACCTCAACCATGTCAGTTCAGTTTCATCTACTGAACTTGTGTAGCTTCTCGTCTTGGCGTCCGAACTCCAGCCCTCGCTTGAGTCGCTCCATTTCCCGAGTTGACCGATCTCTCCCGACTGCATACTTTTCCAGCGTTCTGGCCAGCCGGCTTCGATCAATTTCGTAGGTGGATGGCGATCATCGTAGACCGGAATTTGAAGAGTGCGTTGTTTGGTCGGTGCTTTACGTAGAATCTCTTCTCCAGCTTCGGTTGTGACTTTGTAAACATTGCCGCCACGAATGCGAATCAATTCTCCCGGAAGACCGACTAAGCGTTTGATGTAATTGGTCTTGGGGTCTTCAGGATACTTGAAGACAAAGACGTCGAAGCGGTCGGGGTCACCAAATTCGTAGGGATACTTATTGACAAGAATTCGATCTCCATTGAAAGCAAGCTCGTCAAGAATTTGAGGATTTTCAAATCCGCAGTTCGGACAAATTGCTGTTTTCACCCGTGCTCCGTCGCCTAAGAGACTGGTCCCACGGATGACTTCATCACTTGCACCAACAGTGATTTTATAATCGCATTGGGTGCAATTCGTTTCCTTATGACGACCATAAAGTGTTGGAGCCATCGACCCGGTCGGGATCACAAACGCTTCTGCTTCAAAAGTTCGAAACAAGAACGCCAAGATGAACGCAAAAAGAATCGACTCGACGGTGTCGCGAGTGCTTTCCTTACGTTTAGGCTTTTTGCCATTCTCGTCAGTTCCTTCGGTTTCTTTTTTAGGAACTCCGAAAATCACATGCTTAAAAAATGTTTTATCAAACATTATTACTTCCACACTTGAATAGCTTGAGCAGACTTCGGTCCCGGGAGGGGGATGCAAACTCTTGCTATTGAAGTTTCTGGTTAATAAATGATTTCATTTAGAAATATGTAGTCAATCAGAATGAACTTGAATCGTATTCTGAAGTGATACGACATCAAGATTCAGACTGTTGGAGGAAAAGTTGCGGATCGCGAAAGAGAATCTCGTTAAGAATCTCAGCGATCACTGTCAGCGAATGTAGCGGATTCGAGAGAAATCGGGAACGCGCACATGGCTGACTTTCCCTTTCCACTGAAATTCTCCCTGTCGCGATGGCAGATGGACAACAAAAGGTTTTCCAATCAACGCTGCGCGTGGCACTGCGGGATTCGTCCAAACACGGCTATCGAGCGAGACCGGACTGTTGTCTCCCAGCACAAAAAACTCATCAGGATTGAGTTGATAGACTTTGCCCGGGTCATCACCTTTCATGGTGTAATAAACATCTCTTGAAAGGTGCAAACCTGTGATTTGGCACTCAATTCCGACCGCTCCGATGCGTACCGGTCGTCGTAACGGAGAACGCTTTCTCGAAGGAGTATACGGAATCGCAGGTTGAACAGCCTTTTCGTTGACAGCGACGACAACCTGCTGATCAAACAGCGAGAAATCCAGAACGGTCGGTTCATCTTTCTTAGGAGCTTGGAACGGAACTCGCCATAAAGGTTCGGATTCGTTATTCCGCAAGAGAGCAATTTCTTTTCGGTCGGGGAGTATCACAACTCGAAAGGCTTCGGCTCCATCAGTCAGTTGTACTTCAAACTGTCCGGGACCACTCAAGTTTGCAAACTCAACTGAGACCATCAAATCATGCTGGAGGTTGTACTGCTTGTCTTCATAGGAATTGTACCCATAGGCATCAACAATCGGAGCGATATGTGATTCGGTGAACAGTTTTTCAATCGCTGATTGGAATTCAGGCTCATCGCATTTCTGTAACCATTGTTGTTTCTCGTAAGCCGAGAAAGTCCCCAGGCAAATGAGTTCGCCATTCTCGTATTTCAAACGCGGATCGTCTGGTCGCTTTAAAGTTGATGGCCAAGACGAAACAGGAACTCGTGTTTCATGTTCACCTCCGCTGCGAATCCAGTTTTCATAACTGAACCACTGCATTTCCGACTGAGAGTCCATCGTCGTGTTTCGGAAATGAATCGACTCTGGGGATAGATCCCAATCGTTTCCATCTTCTCTTTTCGACCAGCGAGAACGCCAATCAGGGTCTTGGTCTTCCGGCTGATGAAAGTAGTCCGAAACAGGGACGCGCATCGCTTGTTGTATTTCGAATGGCTTTCGCTGAAGTTCATCATTGATATACAAATCTCCTTCTCGAACTTGAAGGTTCTCCCCAGGCAGACCGACTGCTCGTTTCACATAAGCTTGCTCGGCATCGTTCTGATTTTGAAAGACGACAACTTCCCAGCGACGTGGATCACGAAACTCATAAGCGAGTTTCTGAACAAGTAGCTGATCGCCTTCATTGCGAGGGGCGACTCGAGCATTAATTTCACCCAAACTACAGTTGGGACATTTTGTGGCTGAGAAGACATCGAGATCGCCTTCGAAATCAGCCGAGGCTATCTGAGTTGATCCCTGGAACTTGTCAAACGCTGCACCACGAGAGAAGGCAAAATGGCACGCGGGACACTCGACTCTGCGATGATATCCGAGAAGCGTCGGAGCCATTGAACCGGTCGAAATCAAATACCCTTCCACAGCGAAGGTTCGAAAGAGCAATACTGCAAGCGCGAGCAACAGCGCAGATTCCGCCAGTTCGCGCAACGTATTGCGACGATGGACATTCGTTTCTGTAGATGGATACGACCGAAAACTCAACATCATGAAACTGCGTTAGAAGTCTAGATGTATCGATAGTATCGGTTGTAGCGACTGTTGTGAATTGAATTTTTGGGCAGATTGAAATGATTTCAATAATTATTCAATCACCACAAAGCGTTGCTGTAAAGAAAGTTAAACAAAATGAGAAGGGGGTGGAACAGTTTATGGTGTCGGGAAAGAATTAGCTAATTCGGAAAAGTACCTGGAGGAGCGTCCTAAAGATTGTCTTGAAATTGATAAGCAGCTTTCATTTCTACTTCGGTGACGTTGATTCTCCAAGTCACACGTTTTAACTTCACGCCACAGCATGGGCAATTTATGATGAGTTGGAGTGATTTTGCTTGATCACGTAGGTCTGACCCAGAATCGGCTTTCGCCTTCTTTAGCATTTCAATCGCTTTATCGCTGGGAGAGTATTTCTGCTTTCTCTTCTTGATTAAATGTGCTGCAAACAATCGATTTAATGCACCATGCATGTCGTCTAAAGTTAGAGGCGCTCTTTCGATGAATTCTACATTGATGGCTATTGCTTCTAGAGTAGCTGGTGCTGTCCTCGAATGACAAATGATGTATAAAATCAGTACATCAAACCATTGAAATTCCGGGGCAATTGCATGACCTTTGGTCACCCGAAACAGATCGGGATGCAATAGCCAACGTGTCCCAATCTGAATGATGTTGTCGCTGTCTTGAAGGTGTTGAAGAGAGCGTTTGAATTCCTCCAAAGTCGTGTATGGTTCGTATTCTTTTTTAAGACCGAAATGATCCTTGAGTAAATCGGTTGAGATCCCGACGTATCTATATTCCTTAATTGAACTCAAGAGCCTCTCGTCGAGTTCGGCTCCGATTACTAAAGAGTCTTCAGCGGCCATCACGATTCCGTTTGTTATTGTAGTTTGGGTGAATTTCGTTGATCCACGTGAACGTTGGGTTTCGCAATGAGTTGTAAATAGAAGTAAACGGTTCTTCATCAGGTAAGCCGAGAACGTAACCCACCAGTTCATGCACTCTGCAGATCCCACGTCGCTTGGATGTTATTGACTCACTGAAATATACATGCTGCCATTATTCTCGAGAATTAAAGTCGATCTTTGGGAAAACATTATTGCTAAGCAACCATCCTTCATGTTTATGGCTCCAACTCTTTCAGTTTTCGTCAACCCATTTTTCTTGAATACGTCGTAATAGTCTTCTCCATCAGCCAAATCATCTTCTGGATCAGGTGCCGCTGTGTCCCAAAAAAGAATTCCATGTTCGATGAAAAACCTGTACCAGGTATCACTCGCTTCCAAATACCAAGCGTAAAAACCTTCATCGTATCCCGGTCCAACGCCTAGCAGATTTGTACAGTCCGTACCGACCAATTCGTTAATCGTTGTAGTCTCGTGCTGTCGTCTGATTTTCATGGCTGATTTCTCTTACATGCTGTCTAACTCGACCATTTCATCCATGGATTGCTTCACCCACCTTACAAAACTGATCAATGACAGCCAGCGATAAATAGGCAAAAGCTTAATGGTCGCAGCGAGCCTCGACCGACTTCTTCATCCAATGCAATGCGAGTCGTAGGTTGGCTTGCGTCCAGAGGAGGGGGCAGATGTCGTTGGGGATCCAGTTGCCTTCTTCGAGAAAATACGATT